>DVGD01000005.1 GCA_018712905.1 Candidatus Avoscillospira stercoripullorum
TCCGGGGACATGCGCATCGGAAATCGCACTTTACACCCTAAAAGGTTCGACAGCTTTTCGAAGAAAACCGAGAACCTTTTGGGGTGCAATCCCCTTTGTCAAAAAAGCAACGCTTTTTTGACAGTCTCAGCCCCCTCGGGGGTGGTATCCAACGATACCACCCCCGAGGGGGCACGTTTGTTTCGGTGGAAGGTCAGCCGGGGATGGGGCGGTAATCCCTGCCCGACGCCGAAATGGTCACGGCGTAGCCGTGGAAGGGCGGGGGCTGCCAGGCGTAGCGGCTTTTTCCCTCACCGGGGAAGAGGTGCGCCATCATGGCCGCGATGACGCCGCCGTGGGTCACGAGAAGGGTGTCCCCTCGGAGCTGCGCCAGCGCCGCGAGCACCCGCTTTCTCATCTCCGCGCCGCTCTCGCCGCCGGGGCAGCGGTTTTGTTCGTTGTCCCCGGTGAGCCAGCGCTGGTAGGCCGGGTCGTCCCTGAGTTCCTCGTAGGTGTGGTTTTCAAAGATTCCAAAGTCGATTTCCCGGAATGCCGGGGCGATTTCGTGGGGAATATCCCCGTAGATGGCTTGGAGCGTCTCCTCGGTGCGGCGCATGCCCGAGGTGAGCACCCGAAAGCCCGTGGGATCGGGGTAGAGAAGCCCCGCCTGGCGAAAGGCCGCCAGGGCGGCGGGATCCAGGGGCAAGTCCGTGGCGCCGCAGTAGCGGTGCTCCAAGTTGGCGCGGGTAACCCCGTGGCGCAGCAAAATCAGCTCCATCTTCTCACCCTCCATACCGGCGGAAAACCAGGCTGGAGTTCTGCCCGCCGAAGCCGAAGGCGTTGGTCATGGCCGTGTCGATGGCCGCCTCCCGGGTCTCGGGGAGAAGGGGCAGGGGGAAGGCCGGGCGCTCCAGGTTGTAGTTTCCCGGGAGAAGCCCCGTGCGGATGGCCTGGATGCAGGCGATGGCCTCGGCGATGCCCCCCGCGCCCATCATATGGCCGGTGAGACCCTTGGTGGAGCTCACCGGCGGGCAGCTTTCCCCGAAGAGGGACTTTAGCGCCGCCGCCTCGGCGGCGTCACCCTCCACGGTGCCGGTGCCGTGGGCGTTGATGTAGCCCAGTTGCGCGGGCTCCAGCTCTGCCCGGGCAAGGGCGCGGGACATGCAGGCCGCGGACTTGGTGCCCGCAGGGATGGGGGCGGTGATGTGGTAGCCGTCGGTGTTGTTCGCCCAGCCCGCCAGCTCCGCGAGGATCTCCGCGCCCCGGGCTCTGGCGTGGGACTCGGTCTCCAGCACCAGCGCCGCGCCGCCCTCGCCGATGACGAAGCCAGAGGCCGATTCGTCAAAGGGACGGCAGGCGTGGGCGGGGTCGTCGTTGCGGCGGGAAAGCGCCCGGGCGTTGGCCAGGGAATATAAGACCAGGGGGCAGAGGATGCTCTCGGCGCCCACGGCCAGCACCGCGTCGGCCTCCCCGGCCAGAAGGAGCATGGCCGCCGTGGCCACGGCGTCGCCCCCCGAGGCGCAGGCCGTGGACAGGGTGAGGCTGGGGCCATGGAAGCCGTGGGCAATGGCGATCTGCGCCGCGGCGATGTTGCCGAGAATCCGGGGCACGAACCTAGGCCCCACATTCTTGTGCACGGCGTGGCTCAGGCTCTCCTGGGTGGCGGCGGTGGTGGCCACGCCGGCCATGGCCGTGCCCATGACGATGCCCACCCGGTCGGCAGGCGCCGGCGCGCCGCCCTGGAGCGCTTCGGCGGCGGCGCAGAGGGCATACTGGGTGAAGGCGTCGGAATCCCGCAGGAGCTTGCCGGGCAAGCCCAAATCCACGTCGGGCACCTGGGCGGCGATGCGCACCGCCAGCGCCGAGGCGTCAAACCGGGTGATCTCCCCCACGGCGCAGGTGCCGCTGCAAAGCCCATGAAAGAGGGCGTCCACCCCCAGTCCCAGGGGCGTCACCGCCCCCATGCCGGTGACCACGATTCGCTCTGCCATGTCCGACCCTCCTGCCTTTACAAGGTGATTTTCGCATTGTATAATACGAGATATGAATAACATGCCTGTAGGGGCGCGCATGGCGCGTCCGTCCGCGAAGCGGCCTAAAGCGCGGCGCGGACGCGCACGCGCAAGCCTCCCCTTGAGGGGAGGTGGCATCGGCGCTAGCCGATGACGGAGAGGTGTTGGGGCAGTCGCAATTTCCGCACACCTTCCGCAAAACTCGACTTCGGTCACACCTCTCAGTCATGGCGCAAAGCGCCATGACAGCTCCCCTCAAGGGGAGCCCTGGGTCGGAGATCGACCCCTACAAAAATTTATTATACCAGCCCGGGCGGGAGGCTGTCAAACGAAAGGGGGAAGACCCGTGGATCTCAACCAGCTTGAGAGCTTTCAGGCCGTGGCCAAGACGCTCAGCTTTACCGGCGCAGCCCGACGGCTGGGGGTGCCCCAGTCCACGGTGAGCCGCCACATCAGCGATTTGGAGCAGCAGCTGGGCGCCAAGCTCTTCTACCGCACCAAGCGCGACGTGCAGCTCACCGAGGAAGGCCGTGCCTTTTTGCCCTACACCGGGGAGATCCTGGCGGCGGCGGAGCAGGGCGCGGCGGCGGTGGCGCAGCTGCGAAGCGGCGCACGGGGGCGGCTGGTGCTGGCCGTGTCGGCGGCGCCGGCGGGGCTTTTGGAGCGGTGCGTGGGGAAGTTCTCCAAGGCCTACCCCGATATCGTGGTGGAGCTCCTCCCGGTCAGCTGCGGCCGGTGCCTCATGGACGAGGATCAGGCGCCCTACGACATGCAGTTCCTGCCCCGGGAGCTGCTGCCCGAGGGCGAGGAGCTGGAGAGCCTCCTCCTGGGCGAGGAAGGGCTGAGCCTGCTGCTGCCCCCGGGGCACCCCATGGCGGGCAAGCCCGTGGAGCTGGGGGCGCTGAGCCGGGATAAGTTTTTGCTGGTGCCCGAGGGGGAAAATCCCATCCTCTACATGCAGGCGCTGGATCTGTGCCGCGCCCACCGGTTCACGCCCCAGGTGGTGAGCCAGCCGCCCACCGCCGAAGCGCTGCGCCTTTCGGTGGCGGCGGGGCTGGGCGTGGGGATCTTGCCCACGTCCCAGGCCGGGGCGGCGGGGGTTCCCATCCCGGACACCGAAGGGTTTACGGTTTACGCGGCGGTGTGGAAAAAGAGCCTTTTAAACCCGGCCGCCCGGCTGTTTTTGCCCTTTTTGCGGGAAGCGGCGGAGGCGGGCGGCTAATAGCCGCCCCTACAATGCCCACCGCACCCGTAGGGGCGGCTATCAGCCGCCCGTGCCCAAGGGAAATCGCAGCTGCCCTACGGGCGGCCATTTAGGCCGCCCCTACGACACATCCGGGGGCACAAAAAATGCAGCGGCTTTCGGCCGCTGCATTTTCTATGTACTCAGTCTTCACTGTCCTGGTATTTGCTGTAGGACACCACCACGCGGCGGCCGGGTTCGGTGCCGGTGGAGTGGGTGGTGACGTCGGGATAGTCCTGGAGGGTCGCGTGGATCACGTGGCGCTCGTAGGCGTTCATGGGCTCTAAGGTGATGCTCCGGCGGTACTTGACCACCTTGCCGGCCACCTTCTGGGCAAGACGCTTCAGGCTCTCCTCCCGCTTGCGGCGGTAGTTCTCGGCGTCCACGTTGATGCGGGCGCGCTTGGAGCTGTCGCGGTTGATGGCGTAGTTGGTGAGATGCTGGATGGCGTCCAGCGTCTCGCCTCTCCGGCCGATCAAAAAGCCCAGATCCTCGCCCACCAGATCCACCTGGTAGGTGTCGTTCTCGCCCAGGTAGGCGTGGGGCACGGCGTCGGAGCCCATGTGCTCCAAAAGCCCCTTGACGAAGACTTCAATCTTCTCCTCCTTGGAGCCGGGGGCGGCGGGGGCGTAGGTCTTCTCCACCTTGGGCGCCTTGGGGGCGCGCTCGCGCTTCTCGGCGGGCTTCTCCACAGGCTTTTCGGCGGGCTTCTCCGCGGCCTTGGGCGCCTCCTTGGCCTTCTTGGGCGGGTTAATGGGTTTGGGATTGATGGCCTTCTGTGCCGGGGCGGGCTCGGCCTTCTTGGGCTTGCTGCGGGAGGCCGAGGAGAGCGCCGGGGCGGGACGCTCCGGCTCGTCAGGCACCTCATAGGTCACCTTGACCTTGGCCGGAGACGCGCCGAAGCCCAAAAAGCCGGACTTGGGATTCTCCAGCACTTCCACGGAAACGCTGTCCCGATCCATTTTCAGTTCGCGAAGCGCCGCCTCAATGGCAAGGTCGATGGTTTTGCCGGTGGCGGTAATGAATTTTTCCATGGTCAGACTCCTTTATTCGGCTGCGTCCTCAGCCTGGGCGCCGCCCTTGCGGTAGCGGTCGGGCTTGTAGGCGCGGCCACGGCAGTAGGGACGCTCGGGGATGCCGGAGGGGCACTTCTCACTCTGGGCGGCCTTCTCGGCCTCCAGGTCGATTCCGGCCTTCTTGGCGGCGAACTCCCGCTGGGCGGCCTCGCGCTCCTCGCGCTCCTTGCGCTCCTGCTTTTTCTTGCTGGTGTTTTCTGTGATGCCGTCGGGGTTGGCGGCGCGGCGCTCGGCGCGGATGCGCTCCTTCTCGGCCTCCTCGGCGGCCTTGATTCTGGCCTTCTCCCGGCGGATCTCATCCTCGGCGGCGTAGGCCTTGCGGCAGTGCACGGTGAGAAGAGAGTCGAAAATCAGGCCAATAATCGACTGGGCAATCCAGTACACGGTGACGGCGGCGGGCATGGTAAAGCCGATCCACACCGAAATAAGCGGCATGACGAAGAGCATGGTGTTCATGGACTGCGCCATCTTGGCCGCGTCCTTGTCCTGCTCGCCCTTTTCGTTGGTGGCCACGGTGTTGTTGAGCTTCTGTCCCACCCACATGGCCAGGATGTTGGTGCCGCCGGAGACGATGGGCAGCAGGAATGCGCCGATCTGGCTCCAGCCGCTGAGGCTCCAGAACTTCCAGCTGGGAATGGCAGAGAGATCCATCCCCAGGAAGCTGAAATCCAGGCTCTGGATGCTGGAGGCCGCCACGCCAAGCGCCTTCCCGATCTCCTGGGCATACTCGCCCAGGTGAGACGCGGCGATGAGCTGGTGGAAGTACTCGCTGGCGCCCAATGTCACATGCTGCCCCACGATTTCCACGATCTGCGCAGCCTGCTCCGCTGAGAAGTGGAGCATATAGGTGATGGGCTCGCGGATGACGTAGTAGAGGGGCAACAGGATCAGAAGGGGGATGAACGCCCACAGGCAGCCGCCGGTGGTGGACACGCCCTCCTCTTTATAGAGCGCCATGAGCTCCTGCTGGTATTTGGCCTTGTCGTCGCCGTACTTGGCCTCCAGCGCCTTCTGCAGGGGGGCGATGCGGGACATTTTCAGCATGCTCTTCTTGCTCTTGGCGTTGAGGGGCAAAAGCACGATCTTCACGATGAGGGAGAAGAGGATCAGCGCCAGGCCGTAGTTGGTGGTGAACTGGTACAGCCAGTCCAAAAGATATCCAAAGGGGACGCGGATGATATCGCTGATGTTCATTGGTGTTCCTCCCGAGCGGGAAAATTAGGGGACGGGGTCGTAGGGGCACTGGTGGTTGAAGGGATTGCAGCGCATAAGCCGCTTGAAGGCCAGCCAGCCGCCCTTGGCCGCGCCGTACTTCCCGATGGCCTCCAGGGCGTACTGCGAGCACGTGGGGGTAAACCGGCAGCGGGGCGGGAAGAAGGGGGAAATGCTGGTCTGGTAAAATCGGATCAGTTTAAGAAGGAGCCGTTTCATCGCTTTGACCCTCCCGGAGGAGCCCCAGAGACTGCGCCAGGGACAAATACGCCCGCTGGAGCTTCTGGTAGGACGCGGCCACGGCGCGGGAGCGCGCCACCACCACTATGTCGTAGCCGGGGACAAACTCGGCTTCATGGAGGCGGTAGATCTCCCGCAGGCGGCGGCGGACGCGGTTGCGCACCACGGCGCAGCCGAGCTTACTGCTCACCGTGAGCCCCACGCGGTTTTCTCCGGTGCCGTTTTTCCGGCAGTAGAGCACGAGATAGCCGTTGGCAGCGGAGCGACCCTTGCGGTAGAGGCGGCGGAAGATGTGGCTCTTTTTCAGGGACTTGGAAAACTGCATCCAGAGAATCCTCCGATAAACGGACGGGGCGAACAGAAAAACCTTCCATCCACCCCGTAACTGATCTAATTTTGGCGGTATACGCGATCCCAACCTCAGGCGGAGAGCTTCGCTCTGCCCTTGGCACGGCGGCGCGCCAGAACCTTACGGCCGTTGGCGGTAGCCATTCTCTTGCGGAAGCCATGAACCTTGGAACGATGGCGCTTCTTGGGCTGATAGGTACGCAGCATGGGTGTACACCTCCTAAAAAATATGCTCAGCAGCTGCTTTTCGCAGCCGTAGCTTGCAAACAAAGACGTATCGCAGGGATACGCACAAAGTATTATAGCAAAGATTTCCCTGGGATGTCAACAGAAATCTTTTGAAAATCGCGGATTTTTGGATGATTTTCCGGCAAAGGCGCAAGCGGCGATTGCCTCTTCCTCCCGGCGGGAAAATATGATACACTGTTGATAGGAAAAAGCCTCCCCTTGGTGCCCAAGGGGAGGTGTCACGGCGAAGCCGTGACGGAGGGGATCAGAACCACCGAGCATCGCGAGCCTTCTGGGAATCGCCGGTGCCGGACAACCCCTCAGTCAGCCTTCGGCTGCCAGCTCCCCTTCACAGGGGAGCCATTCTGCATTGATTTTGTCCATCACTTCTTTCAAGGAGGGCTTTTTATGGAATTTTCGCCCCGTATGAAGCGCAATATGCTCACCGCCCACGCCGCCGCCGTGGGCAGCATGGTACTATTAAAAAATGTCAACCAAACGCTGCCCCTGCGTCCCGCCGGGTCGGAGCCCCTGCCGGTGGCCGTGTTCGGCACGGGACAGGTGCGCACGGTGCTCGCCTGCCCGGACTTCTCCCTCTACCGCGGCGTCAGCATTCTCGACGGCCTCACCGCTTCGCCTCTGGTCAAACCCGATCCCCTGCTTGCCCACAAGTACCGCGCCTGGGCGCTGAGCCATCCCACCGGCGAATATCCCTGGCAGGGGCTCTCCATGGAGGAGCTGGCGGAAGAAAACGCCGCGGCCATCGTGGTGCTCTCCCGGGACGAGGACGCCTACGACCCCATCGTCAACAACGACGAATTGGCCATGATCGAGGCCGTGTCCAAGGCATTTCCCCGGACGGTGCTCATTCTCAACACCCCGGGCTATATGGAGGTCTGCCAGGCTGCGGCACTGTGCTCCGCCGTGGTCTACATGGGCATCCCCGGCCAGGAGGGCGGCGCCGCCCTTTCTGAGCTTCTCGCCGGCGAGGCCGTGTTCCTGGGACACCTCAACCAGAGCTGGCCCCGGCGCCGCGCCGACTTCATCCAGGCCAATCAGGTGCTGGACATCTACGCCGGCTACCGCTACTTCGACACCTTCGGCACCGAGCTCCTCTACGACTTCGGCTACGGCCTCACCTACGGCGCCGCCGAGCTGGCCGCCGTGGCCGTGGCCGTGGACGGTAAGGATCTGGTGGTCAGTGCCCAGGTGGTCAACACCGGCGACACCTGGCCGGTTTCCCAGGTGGTGCAGGTCTACGTCTCCCGCCCCGCCGGGAAGCTCCCCCAGCCCAAGTACACCCTCTGCGGCTTTGCCCGCACCGCCCTCCTAGAGCCCGGCCGGGCGGAGAGCGTCACCATCCGCGTGCCCCTCGCCTCCCTGGCCTCCTACAGCGAGGCCTCGGCCACCTTTATGCTCGAGGCCGGGTTCTACGACGTCCGGGTGGGCTTCTCCGCGCGCAGCTCCTTGGTGGCGGGCTCTCTCACCTTGAACCGCGACGCCCTGCTCACCCCGGTGCTGCCCCTGCCCATGGAGCCCACCAAGGTGCGCCCTGCCGGCCTTCCCTACACCTACCCCGGCGAGGACGAGGAGCTCAGCCATGCCCGCCGCCGCGCCATCCGCCTCTCGGGCTGGAACCTCCAAAAGTCCTCCCTGCGCCGTCCCAAGCCGCCGGTGGCCTGCCGCGGCGCCGACCACCCCGTGCGCCTTTCCGACGTCAAGGCCGGCACCGCCAGCGTCTATGAGCTGGCGGCCGCCATGGACGACACTTCCCTCCGCCACCTGGTGCTGGACTTTGGCCTTTGTCCCGGCGGCCCCGCGGGCGCATTGGGCGCCTCGGCGGATCTCACCGATCCATACGGCATCCCGCCCATGGCCATCGCCGCCGGCGCCGACGGATTGCTTCTCACCAAGGAGGTGCGCAGCGAGGAGACCGACGAGGTGAAATTGCGCCAGTACTGCACCGCTTTCCCCGCCGCGAGCTTACTTGGCTGCTGCTGGGACAGCGGCCTCATCTCCGCCGTGGGCGCCGCCGTGGGATTGGAGATGCGGGAGTACGGCGTGGATCTGTGGCTTGCCCCGGGCAGCGACGTCCTCCGCGGCCCCAGCCAGCGCCACGCCAGCCGCTGCTGGTCGGAGGATCCCATGATGTGCGGCGTCTACACCGCGGCGCTGTGCGCCGGGGTGCAGCCCTACGGCGCGGCCGTGGTGCGGTCGGTGTCCATGGAGTACCAGACCAACGTCACCCTCCGGGCGTATCTGGAGGTCTTCAGCCTGGGCTTTTCCATCGCCGCCCCGGCGGCAGATGCCATCCTCATCCCCACCGAGCGGCTCAACGGCCAGGTCTGCGGCGAGGACGCGCCCCTCTCCCAGCTGCTCACCAGCCGCTGGAAGTTCAAGGGTCTCTTCCTGGCCGACGACGAGCGGTTCACCCGCGAGCCAAGCCGGGTGGATCTGGAGCAGGCGGCGCTTCGAATCCTGCGCTTCGCCGTGACGAGAATTTAATGCG
>DVGD01000059.1 GCA_018712905.1 Candidatus Avoscillospira stercoripullorum
AGATGGCCGAGAGCTTCCAGCAGGGGAAGGCGCGGTTCCTCCACGAGGCGCGCACCATGGCCAAGATGGACAAGCGTCCGGAGATCGTCAGCGTCCGGGACTTTTTTGAAGAGAATGAAACGGCGTATATCGTCATGGAGTACGTGGACGGCACGAACTTCAAAACCTGGGTGACCCAGCGCGGCGGCGGAATCCCGCCGGAGGAGCTCTTTCCCATTCTCGAGCCGCTCTTCGGCGCTCTGAGCACCATGCACGCGCTGGGGCTCATCCACCGGGATATCAGCCCGGAAAATCTCATGCTGGAGCAGGGCGCAGTGCGCCTTTTGGACTTTGGCTGCGCACGGGAGGCCGCCAGCGGCACCACCACCATGACCATCGCCCTCAAGCACGGCTATGCGCCCATCGAGCAGTATCAGTACCGGGGACAAGGCCCCTGGACGGATGTCTATTCCCTTTGCGCCACCATCTATTTCTGCCTCACCGGCAAGACGCCGCCCCAGGCCATTGACCGGATGTGCGAGGACGAGCTGATTCCGCCCCGGCAGCTGGGGGTAAACATCACCGAGGAGCAGGAGCAGGCGCTGCTGTTCGGCATGGGCATTCGCCCCAGGCGCCGCTTTCAGAGTGTGGACGAGCTCCATGCCGCCCTCTACCGGCAGGCGCCGGTGCCGGGGGAGCCCCCCAAGCCCGCAAAAAAGCGGCGCTGGCGAAAGCGCTGGCCAGTACCGGCTCTGGCCGGTCTCATCGCTGCCATCGCGCTGACGGTCATCCTCTGGCCGCGGCCGCAGCAGGAAACCGACCTCCCTGAGACGCAGCAGCAGGACACGCAGCTCGCCCAGCAGGAGGAGACGAGCACGCGGCCCTCCCCGCTGGAGGACACGGCGCAGATCGCGGGCATTCCCACCATCGAGGCGCCCCAGGACGGCTGGACGGTGGAAAGCCTGGAGGCGCTGGCCGCCCGGGAGGATCTCTTCCAAGGCGCTTTGGAAGTGACGGACGCCGCCGCCTTCTACGAAGCCCTTCAAAATGACGAGATTCCCGCCGTGGTCATCGGCGCGGATTTGGAGCTTACACAGTGGGTTGCCCAGGGAAAGCCGGTGCGGATTCCCAGCGGCGTGACCGTGAAGGCCGACACGGGGCTGCCGTTTGACTGGGAACTCAATACCTCTCTCTTGCTGGTGGAGGGCACCCTGGAGGGGCGCATTCTCGGCCATTTCGATGGGGTGCTCTACAGCACCGGCACAATTTTAAGTAACGACTTCTTTATAGACGGAGAATCCGTGTTTTATAACGGAGGCACCCTGGAGAACGGCTACTACTTCCTCATGCGGGATGATACCAGGGTGTTTAACCAGGGATCCCTGTCCCTTTTTGAAGGGGACAAGGCTGTTGGCGTGGATCTCCTGGGGGCGGTATTTTCCAACAGCGGCACCATCACCCTG
Source organism: Candidatus Avoscillospira stercoripullorum (assembly GCA_018712905.1). Classification (GTDB taxonomy): domain Bacteria; phylum Bacillota; class Clostridia; order Oscillospirales; family Oscillospiraceae; genus Avoscillospira; species Avoscillospira stercoripullorum. The sequence goes on from DVGD01000059.1 coordinate 1,443, forward strand.
GATCGCTGGTGCAGCATGGGAAACGGCGTCATGGTATCAAATGGCGGGGAGATCCTGGTGGAGGAGCATGGTTTTATCCACAACTGGGCGGAAATCTTAAACATCGGCACCATCTCCCTCGGCTACGGGCATCAGCTGGAGAATCTGGGTCTCCTTCGCCAGAATGGCACACTGAAAGCGGTAGACGGCGAAGCGCTGGTGGACAACCGCGGTCTGGTCGTCAGCAGGTTTGGAGAGACCGAGACCAAACCCTCCGCAGCGCTGAAGTTCTACAACCAGGATCTCATTCCCGAAGAGCTGCCGGTGGCTGTGGATGCCGATGCCCTTTTGACCTATCAGGACGCGGAGACTGCCTGCCGCGTGGACGGCGCCATCACCATAGACGGCGATCTCACGCTGACCTCCGACTTGTATCTCTCCCAAGACGCTTCCCTGGAGGTGACCGGAACGCTGACGATGGGAGGGAACATCGTCGTCTGTAACATGGGCGCCATCTCCGCCAAGGAGCTTCGGGGGAGCCACTACAGCTACCTGGAATGCATAGGCGACCTCACCGTGGAAGCCCTTGACCTTTCCTATGGAGCGGCCTGCTATCAGGAGGGCGGGCTCACGGTTGCAACCTCCCTTTCTATCACCAACGGCGCCATTTTTGCCGGCTTCCAGTGCGACGTGCACCTGGATGGCGCGCAGATTCAGGTGGAGCAGGCGACCCTCCTTCTGGGCGAGGTGGTGCATTTGGAGAATGCCGCGGTTCAGGTGGGAACGGATGGCTTCGTGTATATTACGGCGCCCCTCCATGCCCAGGAGCTGGATTATCAAATCGCACCCGGCGGGATCCTCCGGCTCTTCACCTGCGAGGAAACCTGGGGCTACGGCGTGACCATCGAAAATGAGGGGCAGCTGATCCTCGATGGCTACGGCGACGCCCCGGAGGCCTTTGGGGGAAAGCTCATGAACCGCGGCACCCTGGTGCTGAACTGCACCGTCCTGGAGCTTCTCGGTTCCATCGACAATCAGGGAACCATAGAGATTCAAAACCAGGGAGCGCTGCACATCGCCGCCACCGGTACCTTCACCGGCAGCGAAACGCTCACGGAAATATTCTATGATGAAACCGGCCGGGAACAGCGCCGGGAGATCACCCTGGAAGCATACCTACAAAAGGAATCATGATCATCGCCCGGTTTCGGAAGAAGCCGGGCTTTTTGCTGCCATGCTTGGTGAGCAGAGATGGGTCTCTGTGAAATCTTCAGAAAATCTTCAGAAACTGCCCTTCCCCGCGGCGGAGTTCTGTAGTAGAATGGAGAAAACCCTGGAGGCACTGCCTCTTTGGAAAGGAGACAAACCCTTGAAACAAGAAACCCGACGCCGCCATAGCCCAGTCTTGCCGGCGGTATTTCTGATGTTGCTGCTGCTGGCCATCGCCGTGGCCGGCATTTTCTGGGGCTTTGGCGATGTGCTCCGGCCAGCGGAGCCCGACAAGCCCGAGACCTCCATGGACGGGTCTGACACACAACAGGCGCAGGAGCCCGCCCCGGCGCCGCAGCCGGAGGAGGCTGAGAACCCGGAACCTTCGGAGGAGGAAGAAGTGCCCACGGAGCAGGTATCCACAGAGCAAGAGACGCCTGACCCGGCGCAGCCGGATTCCGAAGACCCCTGGTACCTCACTCTGGTGAACCGGTGGAATCCCCTGCCGGAGGACTTCACCATCGACCTGGTGGAGGTGCCCGGCGGGCAGCAGGTGGACGCGCGGATCTATGAGCCGCTCATGGAAATGCTGGATGCCGCCACCGAGGCGGAGCTCGGCCCCATCGTGGTCTCCGGCTTCCGCACCCGGGAGAAGCAGCAGAACATCTACGATGAAAAGGTGCAGTCCTACCTGGACGAGGGCTATTCCCAGGAAGAAGCGGTGGCGCTGGCGGAGGAGTGGGTTGCCCTGCCGGGCACCAGTGAGCATGAGCTGGGGCTTGCCGTGGACATCAACGGCGCGGTCTATGCCATCTATCCCTGGCTCCAGGAGCACTGCTATGAGTATGGCTTCATCTTCCGCTATTC
>DVGD01000060.1 GCA_018712905.1 Candidatus Avoscillospira stercoripullorum
GGCAAGATCACCTACTTCGAGAAGGGGACGGCCACTAGCCTCAACGAGTGCATCCTGGCCTCCAGCAGCCTGCCTCTCACCAGCAAGAAGATCTGGATCGACGGCGAGCCGTATCTCGACGGCGGCGTGGCCGAGCACGCCCCCCTCACCTTCTGGAAGGAAAACCCGGACTATGACCGGGTGGTATTGGTGCTCACCCGCCCCCTCCAGGCGCGTAAGCTTCCCATCTCCCGCCTCCACCGGCGGATGCTCCAGGTGGTCTATGGCCGGGACAAGGCGCTTTTGCCCCTGCTCCTCCACGAACCCCAGCTCTTCAACCAGCAGCGCATGGAGATTATGCGCCTGGTGCGGGCGGGGAAGCTCTTCGTTCTGGAGCCCGACCGGCGCTTCCGCGTGGAGCGCGTGGAGCGGGATCCCTCCATTCTCGAGGAGGGCTACCGCCTGGGCAGAGAGGCCGCGGAGACCCATCTTCCCGACCTCATCCGGTATCTCCAGGGCTGATCACACAATCCTTCATCAATCCTTAATTTGTAACGGCGATATTTTTGTGATAGAATAGGGTATTATCGCGGAAAGGACGTTTTTTTCATGGGCTATCTCGGCTGCCACCTCTCCTCGGCGGGAGGATATGCCGCCATGTGCAAAACCGCTGCCGCCATCGGCGCGGACACCTTCCAATTTTTCACCCGCAATCCCCGGGGCGGCAAGGCCAAGGCGCTGGATCCGGCGGATGCGGCGGTGCTGGCTGGGGAGATGGCCGCGGGACGGCTGGGACCGGTGATTGCCCATGCGCCCTATACCATCAACCCCTGCTCTCAGGATCCCCGGGTGCGGGAATTTGCCCTGAACACCATGGCCGATGATCTAAGCCGCCTGGAGCTGCTGCCCGGCGCACTCTATAACTTCCATCCCGGCTCCCACGTGGGGCAAGGTGAGGAAGCGGGCATCGCGCTCATCGCCGAGACCCTCAACCAGGTGCTGCGCCCGGAGGAGCACACGCCGGTGCTCCTGGAGACCATGGCCGGCAAGGGCAGCGAGGTGGGCGGAACCTTTGAATCCCTGCGCGCCATCCTCGACCGGGTGGAGCGCTCTGACCGCATGGGCGTCTGCCTGGACACCTGCCACGTCCACGACGCGGGCTACGACATTGTGGGAAGCCTGGACGGCGTGCTGGAGGAATTTGACCGCGTCATCGGCCTTTCCCGCCTCAAGGCCATCCACTTGAACGACAGCAAGAACCCCCGGGGTGCGAGAAAAGACCGCCACGAGGTGATCGGCGGCGGGGAAATCGGGCTCCAGGCGCTGGTGGCGGTGGTGCGCCACCCAGCGCTCTATCACCTCCCCATGGTGCTGGAGACACCCAACGAACTGCCCGGCTACGCGGCGGAAATCGCGCTTCTCAGAAAGGAGGCCAAGGCGTGAAGCGGTTGCGGGACAATCAATATTTTCACCTGGGGCTCATGCTCCTGGTGGTGATCTCCGTGAGCATTTTGCTCCTGGCCATTGTGCTCAACTTCCAGAGCTTTATGACCGTGGTCAAGACCATCTTCGGCGCCTTCTCCCCGGTCATCAGCGGCGCGGTGTTTGCCTACCTTTTAAATCCCCTGATGAACTTCATGGACAGGCGCCTCTATCCGGCGCTCCTCCGGCGGAAGATGGCCGAGAAAAAGGCCTACCGGCTGAGCCGGGTGCTCAGCCTCATCTTCGCGCTGCTCTTCGCCCTGGTGCTAATCTATGAGTTCTTCTCCATGCTCCTGCCCCAGCTCACCGAGAGCATCACCGGCATCTTCAACAACATGTCCACCTACTACGCCGACGCGGAAAAGTGGGTGCTGGGCTTCCTGGCCGACAATCCCACCCTCTCGGCACAGGTGGACAAGCTCATGGAGCAGTTCTACCAGTTCCTGGAGGATTGGATCAACCCCGATCTCTTCGGCAACATCAACTCCATTTTCACCAGTGTGACCTCCTCGGTGATCTCGGTGATTCGGAGCGTCCTCAATCTGCTCATCGGCGTGGTGGCAGCGGTGTACATCCTCTGGTCGAGAGACCGCTTCCTGGCACAGACCAAGAAAATCGCCGTGGCGCTGCTGCCCCAGCACCGCGCCGACCACTTTTTCGACCTGGGGCGGAAAATCCACCGGGTGTTCTCCGGCTTTATCATCGGCAAGCTGGTGGACAGCCTCATCATCGGCGTCCTTTGCTACATCGGCGCGCTGATCCTCCGCTTCCCCTACCCCGCCCTCATCGCCACGGTGGTGGGCGTCACCAACGTCATCCCCTTCTTCGGCCCCTTCATCGGCGCGGTGCCCTGCGCCTTCCTCATTCTGCTGGTGGATCCTTTGAAATGCCTGTACTTTGTAATCTTCGTCTTCGGCCTCCAGCAGCTGGACGGCAACGTCATCGGGCCTAGAATCCTCGGCGACACCATCGGCATCTCCGGCTTCTGGGTGCTGGTTTCCATCACCGTGGCCGGGAGCCTCTTTGGCTTTACAGGCATGCTTTTGGGCGTTCCGGTATTCGCCGTGCTCTATATGCTCTTAAGCGAGACCGTGGCCGAGCGGCTGCGGCGGAAAAAGTGCCCCGTTTCCACCGCAGCCTATGTGGGCTTACAGCGGGTGGAGGATCTCAAAAACCAACCGGAACAGGAGGAGAACCGCTCTGATGCGCAATCCAAATGACTTTTTTACCCATCTGGGGCGGATGATCCTGCTGATTGTGGCCGCCGCCATCGCCATGCTGGCGGCGGTGCTCTACCTGGGTCAGATCGGCAAGGGAATCTCCGCCATCTTCGGCGCCCTGCGCCCCATTCTCACCGGCGCGGTGGTGGCCTACCTCCTCACCCCCATCGCCAAGCGGCTGGAGGGCTTTTTCCAAAAGCGCCTTGCTAAGACAAAGCTCTCTAAGCAAAAAGCAGAAAAGCTCAGTCGGGGACTCTCGGTCATCGCGTCGCTGCTCTTCCTCATCCTGCTTTTGGTGGGCTTTTTCGCCATGCTGCTGCCCCAGCTCTACCACTCCCTGGTGGGACTTGCCAACAGCATCCCGGACTATTTCCGCGACGCGGAGGCGCAAATCCTCAAATTCCTGGATGACGAGCCGGAGCTGCGCGCCTTTGTGGAGACGCAGCTCACCAAGGCCTACAACGGCCTCATCGGCTTGCTCAACCCCGAAACCTTCAACAAGATCTGGGATGTGGTCTCCAATCTCACATCGTCCCTTCTTTCAGTGGTGAGCTTCCTGGTGGACTTTATGCTGGGTCTGGTGGCGGCAGTCTACATCCTGTGGTCTCGCAATCAGTTCCTCGCCCAGGCCAAAAAACTCACCGCGGCACTCTGCAAGCCCGCCGTGGCCGACCGCATCTTCGACATCGCCCGCCGGGCGCACAAGACCTTCTCGGGCTACATCGTGGGCACCCTCACCGACGCGCTTCTTGTGGGCGTCATCACCTATGTGGTCTCCCTGATCCTCGGCTTTCCCTACGCGCCCATCATCGCCACGGTGGTGGGCTGTACCAACATCATTCCCATCCTGGGTCCCTTCCTGGGCGCCGCCCCCAGCGCCATCATCATTTTGCTGGTGGATCCCTGGAAGTGCCTCTATTTCATCATTTTTATCATCATTTTGCAGCAGGTGGACGGCAACATCATCGCCCCCCGGATCATCAGCGGCAACACCGGCCTCTCCGGCTTCTGGGTGCTCACGGCCATCACCGTGGCCGGCAGCCTCTTCGGCCTGGCTGGTCTTGTGATCTGTGTACCGGTGACGGCGGTGGCCTACTCTCTCATCTCCGAGTGGGTCTCCCGGCGCCTTGGCAAAAAGGGCATGCCCACCGACACGGCCACCTATGCTGCGCTCAAGGAGATGGCGGAGCTTCCCTCCGCCGAACATGAGGAATCCCTATGAACCAATTGCCAGAAACCCTCTCCCAGCTCACCGCCACGGTGGGCGCGGGAGACATTCTCAACGCCTTTCTCCGGTATCTCTTCCCGGTACTGGCGCTCATCATCCTTGGCCGGTGTGCCCGGTCGCTGCTCCTCTTTCACAAGGAGCCGGAGATCTGGGCGTGGCTGGCCGCGCCCAACGGCGACCGCCTCCCCGTGACCCACTGGGAGACGCTCCTTGGCCGCGCCAAAAACTGCGACGTGGTGCTGGACTACCCCACCATCTCCCGCAGCCACGCCGTCCTCACCCGCTACGACGACGGCTCGTGGACCATCTCTGACGTGGGCTCCAAGGGCGGCATCCAGGTCAATGGCCAAACCACGTCCATGGAGGTGGTCTCCTTCGGCGACAAGATCTCCCTGGGCGGCGTGGAATTTACCCTGGTGCCCATCACCAAGGAGCAGGAGGTCATCCAGGCCTCGGTACGCACCCGCGCCGGTGACGTGATCCGCCCGGCCTTCACCCTGATTCTTCTGAGCCTGTTTCAGATTTTAGCCGCCCTCAATCTGGCACTCCACGATACCGAGGCCGCCTCCACCATCACCACGGGCTTTGCCGTGCTCATGGCTATGGAGTGGGTCTATTTCATCTTCATGCGCATCCTCCGCCGCACCGGCTTTGAGGTGGAGACCATCGCCTTCTTCCTGTGCACCCTGGGACTGGCAGTTATCGCCTCGGATACCCCGGCGGAGATGACCAA
>DVGD01000061.1 GCA_018712905.1 Candidatus Avoscillospira stercoripullorum
ACCTTGTTCATGTCGGCAAAGACCACGTCGTGGTAGTACTTGAGGAGCTCTTCGGCGCTGGCGGTGTGGGGCACGGTATTCACCGCGGTCTTGAGCTCGGTGTAGCGTTCGAGCAGGTCATTGGTGAGGTGGCTAATGGACTCGGCCAGGGCTTCCTCCACCCGGCAGGTGACGCCGGGCAAGGCCTGCTTTTTGGCAATGATGGTCTCGCACAGGCTCTTGGTGTACTGGCTGGCAGCGTTGAGAATCTGGTGCTGCACCATATCCACCAAGGTCTGCGCCTCAATGTGGATGATCTTGCAGTAGTTCTCCATATGGATTTCATGCCGCGCCATGAGCTCGCTGGCGGTGAAGACGCCGTGGCGGGTGAAGAGCTCGATGTTTTTGGGCAGCACGTAGGCGGGCAGGGCTTCGGCGCAGTTTCTCAGGTTGGCGAGGCCGCGCCGTTCGGCTTCCACCACCCAGGATTCGTCGTAGCCGTTGCCGTCGAAGATGATGCGCTTGTGCTCGGTAAGCGCCTGGCGGATGAGGTTGTGAAGGTCGCCGTTGAAGTCGTGGGAGCCCTCCAGGCGGTCGGCAAACCACTGCAGCTCCTCGGCCATGATGGTGTTCAGGGCAATGTTGGGACCCGAGATGGACTGGCTGGAGCCGGGCATGCGGAACTCAAACTTGTTGCCGGTGAAGGCAACGGGCGAGGTGCGGTTTCTGTCGGTGGTGTCCTGGGGAATGTGGGGCAGCACGTCCACGCCGATCTGGAGGGAGCGCTTGTTCTTGTCCACATAGTCGGTGCCCTCGGTGATGGAGTCGATGATCTGGTGGAGCTCATCGCCCAGGAAAATGGAGATGATGGCCGGAGGCGCCTCGTTGGCGCCCAGGCGGTGGTCATTGCCCGCGAAGGCGACGGTGGAGCGCAGGAGCTCCTGATACTCGTCCACACCTTTGATAAAGGCGGCCAGGAACAGCAGGAACTGGGCGTTCTGGCTGGGGGTCTTGCCGGGGGCGAAGAGGTTCTTGCCCGTATCGGTGGCGAGGGACCAGTTGTCGTGCTTGCCGGAGCCGTTGACGCCGGCGAAGGGCTTCTCATGGAGCAGGCACACCAGGCCGTGGCGGTCGGCCACCTTCTTCATGGTCTCCATGGCCAGCTGGTTGTGGTCGCAGGCGGTGTTGGCGTCGGTGAAGATGGGCGCCATCTCGTGCTGGGCGGGGGCGACCTCGTTGTGCTTGGTCTTGGAGTAGACGCCCAGCTTCCACAGCTCCTCGTCCAGATCCTTCATAAAGGCGGCGACTCTCGGCTTGATGGCGCCGAAGTAGTGGTCATCCAGCTCCTGCCCCTTGGGGGGCTTGGCGCCGAAGAGGGTGCGGCCGCAGAGCTTCAGGTCTTCGCGCTGGTTGTAGAGCTCTTTGTCCACCAGGAAGTACTCCTGCTCGGGGCCGACGCTGGCGGTGACCTTCTTGGTGGTGGTGTCGCCGAAGAGCCGCAGCACCCGCACAGCCTGGCGGTTTACCGCGTCCATGGACCGCAGCAGCGGCGTCTTCTTGTCCAGCGCTTCGCCGGAGTAGGAGCAGAACACCGTGGGAATGCAGAGGCTGCCGTCCTTGATAAAGGCGAAGGAGGTGGGATCCCAGGCGGTGTAGCCCCGGGCTTCGAAGGTGGCGCGGAGGCCGCCGGAGGGGAAGGAGGAGGCGTCGGGCTCGCCGCGCACCAGCTCCTTGCCGCGGAACTCCATAATGGCCTTGCCGCCGGGGGCGGGGGAGATGAAGCTGTCGTGCTTTTCGGCGGTGAAGCCGGTCATGGGCTGGAACCAGTGGGTGAAGTGGGTGGCGCCGTGCTCAATGGCCCAGTTCTTCATGCCTTCGGCAATTTCGTTGGCGGTGTCCAGCTGGAGAGAGGTGCCGTCCTTGAGGCACTGCTTCCAGGCCACCACGGCGTCGCAGGAGACGTACTTGGCCATGGCTGTCTCGTTGAAGACGTTGATGCCAAACAGGCTGGGGATCTTTTCAAATTCCTTCATAAGAAAAACCTCCTAAGGTATGGTGAGCAACATGGTTGGGGCGGGCGGTGCGTTAACACCTCTCCGTCAGGCCTTCGGCCTGCCACCTCCCCTCAAGGGGAGGCTTTGGCGGATGCTGCGGATTTCAAATGCCGCTGCCGCCGTAGTTGGCGAGAACGCGGGCGGAGGGGTCGTTGACGTTGCAGCCGGCCCACTCCTTGTTGGGCATCCAGAAGTCCTTGACCATTTCGGCCTGGCCGGGATAGTATTTCTCAAAGATCTCCCGGTAGAGAAGGCTCTCTTTGGTAAAGGGCTGGGCGAACTGGTACTGCTGCCGCTTTTCCTCATATTCCGCTTCGGTATAGACGGTTTCGGCGTAGGCTTTGAGATCGTCCACCATGGAGTGTCCCACGGCGTCGGAGAAGGCTGCCTTTTCCCGCCAGAGAATGCTCTCGGGGAGGTAGTCCCCCTCGAAGGCCATGCGCAGCAGGTACTTGCCCTTGCCGTAGACATTGACCTTTTTGGCCGGGTCGATGGACATGACGTACCGCACAAAGTCCAGATCACCGAAGGGCACCCGGGCTTCCAGGGCGTTGACGCTGATGCAGCGATCCGCCCGGAGGACATCGTATTGGTAGAGCTCATCCACCCGCTTCTTGGCCTCTTGCTGGAAGGCCTCGGGGGAGGGAGCGAAGTCGGTATATTTATAGCCGAAGAGCTCGTCGGAAACCTCTCCGGTGAGGAGCACCCGCACATCCGTCTTTTCGTGGATGGCCTTGCAGCACAGGTACATGCCCATGCTGGCGCGGATGGTGGTGATATCGTAGGTACCCAGCATGGCGATGACTTCCTCCAAAGAATCGATCACCTGCTGGCGGGTCATATAGACCTCGGTGTGGTCGGCACCCAGGTACTCGGCCACCTGCCGGGCGTACTTCAAGTCGATGGCATCCACATCCATGCCGATGGCGAAGGTGCGGATGGGCTTTTTGAGTGCCTTGGCGGCGATGGCGCACACCAGGCTCGAATCGAGGCCGCCGGAGAGGAGGAAGCCCAACGGCGCGTCGGCGTCCAGGCGCTTTTCCACGGCCTTGGTGAGCTTTTCGCGGATCTTGGTATAGATGGCAGGCAGGTCATCGGACACATAGGTCTTCACCGTGGTGAGGTCGGCGAAGCGGATGAACTGGCCGCCGGCATAGTAGTGGCCGGGAGGGAAGGGATACACCTTATCCACCAGTCCCACCAGGTTTTTCGCCTCGCTGGCGAAGACGATGTCGCCCTGGTCGTATCCGTAGAACAGCGGGCGGATGCCAATGGGATCCCGGGCGGCGATGTAGGTGTCTTTTTTGCTGTCGTAGATCACCATTGCGAATTCGGCGTCCAGCATGGAGAACATGGCCAGGCCATATTCCCGGTACAGCGGGAGCAGCAGCTCACAGTCGGAGTCGGACCGGAAGGCATACTTCTCGGCCAGCTTTTCCTTCAAGGGGCGGAAGCCGTAGAGCTCGCCGTTGCACACGCACATGTCGCCGTCCAGGTGGAAGGGCTGCATGCCCTGGGGGGTAAGCCCCATGATGGCCAGGCGATGGAAGCAGAGATAGCCAGATGGCGTCTCCTCCATGCGGGAGTCGTCGGGACCGCGGGATTTGGTCTTGTCAAAGAAGGGACGGAGCTCGTCCAGGGTACGGCGCTTGGAAGTAAAACCCATGATGGAACACATAAGAAAAACACCTCCGAATTGTATATGCAGCCAGTTGTCCCAATATTTTAGGACGAATGCTGCAAATCCGCGGTGCCACCTAATTTACTGCCCAAGGGCAGTCCCTTTTTCGGGCTCTAACAAGCCCGTGCCTCGTAACGTGATGCAAGACGGCGCTCCTACTGGGAAAATCCGTTCAGATTGCAGCTCGGAAGTGTTCTTTCTCTTAGACGCCGGCGTCGGGTTTCCACTGTCCCCGGCTCACTGAGGCTGCATTTCTAAGGTACTTTTCTTCGTCATCGCTTTTAACACTATGCACTTGCCAAACCGAATTGGGTTTGTTGATAGCACATATTATAGAAGGGTGGATTTCCCTTGTCAACGGGCTATCTTTCACAGATTTCCAGGGAAAACACCTGGAGATGAACTGGTTTTTCTACAAAAAACCAGACGGCGCGGAGATTTTGCTTGCACCCAGGCCGGGATTGTGGTATGGTTAAAATCGATCCCCTTATTTTGATTTTCCCCATCCCCACCGGATGCCGGCTTTTGGCCGGTGCGCGGCGGGGTATTTTTTTGCCGTTCTTCGAGAAATTTTACACAACCTTTACAATAATCTGCCGAAAACTTTTCCTTGGCTATTGTACGATATAAAAAATGCGCGCCGCCATCGGGCGCGCGCCCGGGATCCTGCCGGGTGAGAGGGGGGCTCTTTTGAAGCAGCGGCTGTTTAAATCCATATTTCTGGTGGCCATGGCCGTATTCCTCATGAGCGTGGCAGTCTTTACGGCGCTGCTCTCCATCCACATGAACGAGGTCAGCCGCCAAAACCTCCACAACGAGGCGGCGCTGGCCGCCGCGGCGGCAGAGCACGGCGGCGTAGAGGCGCTGGAGTCCCTTACCCTGCCCGACTGCCGCATCCAGTGGACGGACGCAAGCGGCGTTCTGCTGCTGGACACCGCTCCCGGCGAGGCCGACCGCACCCAGACCGCCGTGGAGCTGTCCGACGGCTCCACCCTCACCGTCTCCAACACGGGCTATACGCTTTCGCACCTTTTATTGCAGTCCTTCACGCCGCTCCTCTTTGTGGCGGTATTGGCGGTGGGACTTTCAGCGGTGCTGGCCTCCCGGGCGGCGCGGTCGGTGACGGAGCCATTAAACCGAATCGACTTCTCCCGCCCCGACGAGCGGGACGTGGAGGACGAGCTCAAGCCCGTGGTGCGGCGCCTGGCGGCGCAGAACCGGCAGATCCGGCGGCAGATGGAGGATCTCAACGCCGAGCACGACCGGCAGGATCGCCTGCGGCGGGAGTTCACGGCCAACGTGAGCCACGAGCTCAAGACGCCCCTCACTTCCATCATCGGCTTCGCCGAGCTCATCCGCGACGGCCTGGCACGGCCGGAGGATGTGGGACGCTTCGCCGGCAAGATCTGCGACGAGGGCAAGCGCCTGATGGATCTGGTGGGCGACATTCTCCGCCTCTCCCGGCTGGAAGAGCGCGGGCAGATGCTCTCTCTGGAGCCCCTCTCCCTCTATCAGGAGGCAGAACTGGTGATCGACCAGCTTGCCGGCGAGGCAAGGCGGCGCCAGGTGACCATCTCCCTGGCGGGGAGCCGCGGCGAGATCGTGAGCTCGCGGAAGATCGTGGCGGAGATCCTCCACAACCTGGTGGATAACGCCGTCAAATATAACCGCCCCGGCGGTACGGTCACCGTCTCCGTCTCGGAAGGCGAAGATGAGGCCGCCCTCTCGGTGGAAGACACGGGCATCGGCATCCCCCAGGAGGAGCTGCCCCGGATCTTTGAGCGGTTTTACCGCGTGGACAAGAGCCATTCCAGGGAGCTGGGCGGCACCGGGTTGGGGCTGTCCATCGTCAAGCACGGCGCAGCGTGCCTGGGCGCCAAGCTCTCAGTGGAGAGCACCCTGGATGTGGGCACCACCATCACCGTCACTTTTTTAAGAGAATTCCCCGGCGCGGACGCGCCGAACAAGACCCCAGAGAAATAGATTAGGAGAGAATGAGATGAATTTTTACAACGTACTCAATTTGCTGTGCGGCCTGGCGTTCTTCCTCTTCGGCATGCAAGTCATGAGTCACAACCTAGAGCGCCTCTCCGGCGGCAAGCTGGAGGGTACCCTAAAAAAAATGACCGCCAATCCCCTCATCAGCCTGGGACTCGGCGCAGTGATCACCATTGCCATGCAGTCGTCCTCGGCCTCCACGGTCATGCTGGTAGGTCTCGTCAACTCCGGCATCATGCACTTCTCCCAGACCCTCAACGTGATCTTTGGCGCCAACATCGGCACCACCCTCACCGCCTGGATTTTGAGCCTCACGGGCATTGAGAGCGACAACCTGTTCCTGGCCATGCTCAAGCCGGAGAACTTCTCTCCCCTGCTGGCGCTGGTGGGCGTATTCATGATTATGCTCTGCAAGCGTGACCGGAACAAGTCCATCGGCAACATCCTGGTGGGCTTCGCGGTGCTGATGATCGGCATGGGCTTCATGTCTGACGCCGTGGCGCCCCTGGCCGATATGCCGGAGTTTGCCACCCTGATGGTCAAGTTCCGCAACCCCGCCTTGGGCGTCATCGTGGGCACGCTCTTCACCGCCCTCATTCAGTCCTCCGCCGCGTCGGTGGGCATCTTGCAGGCTCTGTCCGGCACCGGCTCCATCACCTACGGCATGGCCATTCCCATCATCATGGGTCAGAACATCGGTACGTGCATCACCGCGGTGATCTCCTGCGTGGGCGCCAACACCGGCGCCAAGCGCGTGGCCATCATGCACACCCTCATCAACCTCCTGGGTACGTTGATTATTCTGCCGGTCTATCTCATTCTCAACGCCATCTTCCATCTGCCCATCCACAACATGCCCATTGATGCCTTCGGCATCGCGTTGTGCCACACCATGTTCAACATCATTGCCACCGCCATTCTCATGCCCAACGGCAAGCTCATCATCAAGCTCACCGAGTGGCTCACCCGCGAGAAGGGCACCCCGGCGCAGCCCGACACCGCCGCCTCCATCGGCGCGCTGGACGACCGCCTGCTCCGTTCCCCCTCTGTGGCCGTGCGCGAGAGCCTCAACTACACCACCCAGATGTGCACCACCGCCCGGGATACCCTGGAGATGGCCTTCAGCCTCCTCTCCCACTACAGCGAGGAACGCGCCAAGGACGTGGTGGAGCAGGAGGACATCATCGACCTCTACGAAGACCGGCTGGGCACCTTCCTGGTGAAGCTCTCCTCCCGGGAGCTCTCGAGCCAGGACAGCCATGCCGTCTCCCTGATGCTCCACTCCATCGGCGACTTCGAGCGCCTGGGCGACCACGCTGTGAACATCCAGAAGGTGGCCGAGGAGATGTGGGAAAAGCGGCTGAGCTTCTCCCCTGAGGCAAAGCAGGAGATCAGCGTGCTGCTCTCGGCCATCCAGGAGATCTTGCAGCTCACCGAGGAGGCCTTCACCAAGGGCGATCTCTCCGTCGCCTCTCAGGTGGAGCCTCTGGAGCAGGTGGTGGACAAGCTCATCGCCAAGATCAAGGATCACCACATCGACCGCCTCACCCGCGGCGAGTGCACCATCGAAATGGGCTTTATCCTCTCGGATCTTCTCAACAACTGTGAGCGCGTCAGCGATCACTGCTCCAACATCGCCGTGGCCATCATCGAGGTGGAGCACAACAGCTTCGACACCCACAAGTACCTCAACGACGTCAAGTACGGCTCCGAGGACTTCGCCGCGGCCTTCCAGGCATTTGCCGAAAAGTACGCCTTGTAAGCGCCATGGAGCGTGCAAAAGCAAGGGCATTTGAACCATGAAGGGAATGCCGCAAGATTTGGAGTATACCAAATTAAGAAAACAGTGAAAAAATAAAGTGAACCGGCTGGCAGCTACCGTGTTGCCAGCCGGTTTTGTATAGGCATTGGGATCATACTATGGCTGAAAAAGCTGAAGCGATTGGCCGGACAATCACTCGTATATGCGAAATCAATAGCGTTATCTGCCGGTTACGCAAAAGGCAAGTTAGCAGGACATGAAAAGCCCGGAAGAAAGTATTTTGTACAGAAAGACGGGAAGAAATCAGAGCGCAATGGGGATGGCGTGCCGATAAAAGGGCGTGGAGAGCAGATATTAGCGCACAATTCTAGTCAGATGTTTGTACAAACTTTGGAATAGTCTTCATACTGGTCTTCGTATGAGCTTAAGTGCCGATCAAATGGCATTGGCATAGTCATAATCAAAACCGTCAGAAAAGTTTAACTTTTCTGACGGTTCAGACTGTCGAGAAACCCTAGTTTTGCCTGAGCAAAACTGGGGTTTTTACGTAAATAATTGGAAATGAGCAATTCAAAACAAATCAAATACGAAGGATCCGCCGGATTGACGTCTACCGAGGATATCGGCTGCATATTGATTTCCGCGTGGATCTGAGCGCTTATCAAATGGAAACTTTTTCAGATCGAAGAGCGCTGGCATAAACAAAATCAAAAAAAGAAGAAGTCCGAAAAGTTGAACTTTTCAGACTTCTTTTCCGGCACTTTGCCTTCAATGGTGGAGATAAGCGGGATCGAACCGCTGACCTCTTGAATGCCATTCAAGCGCTCTCCCAGCTGAGCTATACCCCCATATTCAGTTCCTTGGTGGCTTCGTTTTGTTTACTCCCTCAAGGCGAGATTAATTATATCACATTCTCCGAAAATTGCAAGCATTATTTTTGCATTTTTTAAAATTTTTTCTGCGGCGGCCAAAGCCGCCGCAGAAATGGCATCAATTGCTCGTCTCCATAGCGCAGAAGCCCATGGAGGGCAGGCGTGGGTCACCCAGGAGCAGCTTTCCCGGTGGCGCCGCGTACCAGGGCAGGGGAGAGGCGTTGCACCAGAGGGTGACCACTTCCTTGCCATGGCGGCGGCGGAACACAAAGTGGCCGTCCTGCGCATCCAGCACTTCCACGCTGCCGCGGCGCAGTGCCTCGCTCTGGGATTTCAGCCGCCCCAGGGCGCGATAGTGCCCCTGGAGCGCCAGATCCTCCTTGCCCCAGGGATAATACGCCCGGTTAAACGGATCCCGGTAGCCGGTCATGCCGGCCTCGTCGCCGTAGTAGATGCACGGCGCGCCCGGAAGGGTGAACTGGAGGAAGGTGGCCAGGCGCAGGCGCGCTTTTCCCATGGCCAGTTGTGCCGCCGTCATGGTGCGCCGCGCCAGATCCTCCCGCTCGCCGTCGGTGGGATCCACCAGGGCGGTGAGCGCCCGGGGCACATCGTGGCTGGAGAGGAGGTTCAAGTTGGCGTTGAGCACGGCGGCGGGATAGTTCTCCGCCAAGGTCAGCACCGCACGGCGCAGCTGCCGTCCGTCGTCCTCACCCCGGGCAAAGGACAAAATGGCATTGCGCCAGGGATAGTTCATGACGCTGTCCAGCTGTGCCTCGGTGAAATACCGACGGCGCACGCCGTAGGAGATCTTGTTGGACGCGTCCTCCCAGACCTCGCCGATGAGCAGCGCCTTGGGGTTGAGTGCCCGGAGGCGCTCGCGCAGCGCCATGAGAAAGTCATCGGGCAGCTCATCCACCACGTCCAGCCGCATGCCGTCGGCACCCAGCCGGAACCACTTGGCGATGATGCTCTCGTCGCTGCCGAAGAGATAGTCGATGAAGCCGGGGTCGTGCTTATTGAGGCACGGCAGCGTTTTAAAGCCCCACCAGCTCTCGTAGTCGTTGGGATAGTGCCGGAACAGATACCAGCTGCGGTAAGGAGAATGGGGATCCGACACGGCGCCGTGGCCGAAGATGTGGTTGGCGTCAAAGTAGATGCTGTTGCTGCCGGTGTGGGAGAAGACACCGTCCAGGATGATCTTCATCTCCAGGTCATGGGCAGCATTGCACAGATCCTGGAAGTCCTGGTCGGTGCCCAGCATGGGATCAATGCGGCTATAGTCGGCAGTGTCGTAGCGGTGGGAGGAGTAGGCCATGAAGATGGGGTTGAGGTAGAGCGCGCCCACGCCCAGATCATGGAGATACGGGAGTTTTTCCCGGATTCCCGCCAGATTGCCGCCGTAAAAGTCGTTGTTGAGCACTTCGCCCCGCTCATTGGGACGCCACACCGGGGGCTCGGAGAGATCCTGGTGGATCCAATAGGGCTGGAGCTTGTCGGTGAGGTCGCACCGACCCACCTGGTGGAAGCGGTCGGGGAAGATCTGATAGAAGACCCGTCCTTCGTACTCCGCAGGCACCGGGAAGCGGGTGGAGACGCAGCTGAGCTGCCAGTAGCTGCCGGCCTCTATATTGGTGTCCTCGCCCTGCTTCAAGAGGCGGAACTGCTCGTTGCGGGTGGTGATGCGGAAGTAGTAGTAGAAGAGCCCGGGCTCCTCCAGGGAGAAGAAGAGACGGTAGTACTCATAGGGCTCGGCGGCGTGATCCCGCTGGAACTCCAGCTCCTGGAATTTCTCGCCGTTTTCCCGCTCCAGCACCAGGATCACCCGCACTGTCTGGCAGGAGCGGGGGATGGCGATGGTGAGCTGACAAGTCTCCCCCGGCGTCAGGACGCCGAAGGGGAGCTTGTGGGCGGGGTCGAGGCTGTTATAGAGAATACGCAGTCCCATGGCAGATTACAGGTGCCAGATGTTTTCGGCGTACTCCCGCACGGCGCGATCCGCCGAGAAGATGCCGGCCTTGGCGATGTTTACCAGGGACATGGCGGTGAAGGCAGTGCGGTTGGGGTAGGCGTTGGAGATATCCTGCTGGGCGCGGGCATAGTCCTTGAAGTCGGCGATGGTCATGAAGCCGTCGGCCACGCCGAAGCGGTTGGTGAGGAGGCTGGCCACCAGGTCGTCGTACCGCTGGCCGAGGACGCCGCTGGTGAGCATGCGCAGCACCTGCTCGAGCTCGGGGGTAAGGAACTCTCTGGGGTTGTAGCCGCGGCGCCACAGCGCCTCCACTTCCTCGGCGGTCATGCCAAAGAGGAACATGTTCTCATCGCCCACCTGCTGGTGGATCTCCACGTTGGCGCCGTCCAGGGTGCCCAGGGTCACGGCGCCGTTGATCATGAGCTTCATGTTGCCAGTGCCGGAGGCCTCCTTGCCGGCGATGGAGATCTGCTCGGAGATATCGGCGGCGGGGATGATGATTTCGGCCAGGGAGACCTTGTAGTCCTCCAGGAAGATGACCTTCAGCTTATCGCGCACCTGGGGATCGGAGTTGACCAGATTGGAGGTGGCCACGATGAGGCTGATGATCTGCTTGGCGCGGATATAGCCGGCAGACGCCTTGGCGCCGAAGAGGAAGGTCCGCGGCGGGAAGGGCATGGAGGGGTTCTCTTTGATCTTGTTGTAGAGATAGAGAATGTGCAGCACGTTGAGAAGCTGGCGCTTATACTCATGGAGCCGCTTGATCTGAATGTCGAAGATGGAGTCGGGGCTCACGTACACGCCGTTGGCCTTGGCCACGTAGTCGGCCAGGCGCACCTTGTTCTCGTGCTTGATCTGCTGGAGCTGCTCGAGGACGGTCTTGTCATCGTGGTACTTCATGAGCTTCTCCAGCTCGTTGGCGTCCTTGAGGAAGCCGTCGCCGATGAGCTCACGGAGGAAGCTGGTGAGGCCGGGGTTGGACTGGCAGAGCCAGCGGCGGTAGGCGATGCCGTTGGTCACGTTGGTGAAGCGGTCGTTGTCCAGCACGTAGTAATCCCGGAAAATGCCCTGCTCGAGAATCTGGGTGTGCAGGGAGGAGACACCGTTGATCTTGTGGCAGCAGGCCAGGCACAGATTGGCCATGCGCACCTGGCCCTCGGCGATGACGGCCATATAGTTGAGCTTGCCCCAGTCGCCGGGATAGACCTTCTGGAGGTCGATCATCAGCCGACGATTGATCTCAGCGGTGATGGAGTAGATGCGGGGCAGCTGCTCGCGGAAGAGATCCACGCTCCAGCGCTCCAGCGCCTCGGACATGACAGTGTGGTTGGTGTAGGAGAGGGTGCGGCAGGTGATGTCCCAGGCCTCATCCCAGTCATAGTCGTTCTCATCCACCAGGATGCGCATGAGCTCGGGCACGCACAGGGCGGGATGGGTGTCGTTGATGTGGATGGAGACCTTGTCGGGCAGGTTGCGGTAGGTCTTATACTGCTTGTAGTGAACGCTCAGGATGCTCTGCAGCGACGCAGACACCAGCAAATACTGCTGCTGCAGGCGCAGCCGCTTGCCGGAGAGGTGATCGTCGGCGGGGTAGAGTACCTTGGAGATGGTCTGCGCCATGGTGTCCTGCTCCAGGGCGCGGACGTAGTCGCCGCGGGAGAAGGCGGCCATGTCGAAGCTGTGGGGCTGCTCGGCGCTCCAGAGGGTCAGCTTGTTCACCTTGTCGGTACCGTAGCCGGAGATATAGAGGTCGTGGGGCACGGCCATAACCTTCTGGTAGCCCACGTGCGCCACGCGGAACTTGCCGTTGTCCATCCACTCCTGGGTCTCGCCGCCCAGACGCACTTCCACAGCGTCGTCCTCGCGGGTCTTGAGCCACACGTCGCCCATGTCGAGCCAGTCGTCGGGGAATTCCATCTGCCAGCCGTCCACGATCTTCTGCTTGAAGATACCGAACTCATAGCGGATGGAGAAGCCGGTGGCGGGGTACTCTAGGCCAGTGAGAGAGTCCATATAGCACGAGGCGAGGCGACCCAGGCCGCCGTTGCCGAGGCCGGCGTCGGGCTCCATGGCGCAAAGACGCTCCAGGCTGAAGCCCAGATCGGAGAGGATCCCGTCCACTTCCTTGAGGATGCCCATATTATAGAGATTGTTGCGCAGGGAGGTGCCGACCAGGAACTCCATGGACATGTAGTAGACCTGCTTGCGCTCCTGCTCCCGCACTTCCCGCTGGAAGGCGCGGTTGCGGTCGGCCAGTTCCTCGCGGATGTAGGCACAGACGGTCTTATAAGCCTGCTTCTCGGTGGCTTCACTGAGGCTGCACCCGAAGGTGCGGTTGCACATGGCTTCCAGCGCTTCCCGCGTCTTAGAGCGGGGCGCGGCGGCGCGGCTCTTATCTTTCTTTTCCATACTACCTCCAAATTAACTCAAAAGATTCGCCGGAAGTCTCTTCCAGCAGGTGAATCCCTTCCCTATAAGGATAGACAAAAATATCTCGCTGCAAAACAAAAAATGCAGAGGCTGCCTTTTGCAGCCTCTGCATAGCATAACACACTTTGCCCAGGGTACGCAATTAGCATTTTACCATAATTTTGATATGGTATTTCACGATAATCCAGTTACTTTTTTAAACATTTCCATGTACGACTGCGCAGGAACCTTCCAACTGACGTCCAAGGACATGTCGTGCCGCGCCAAATCGTTCCAAGCGGCGCGGTTGTCCTGGTAGAGCGCGATGGAACGGTCGATGGCGTCGAGGAAGTCCTCGCCGTTGTAGCTCTGGAAGGTGAAGCCGCAGCCCTCGCCGGTCTCGGGGTTGTAGGGCAGGACGGTGTCCTGGAGGCCGCCGGTGGCGTGCACCACGGGCACGGTGCCGTAGTGCATGGCGATGAGCTGGCTCAGGCCGCAGGGCTCGCTGCGCGAGGGCATGAGGTAGGCGTCGGCGCCGGCGTACATCCGGTCAGCCAGGCCGGGGTCGAAGGCCAGACGCACTACCATCCGGCCGGGATACTGCCGGGCAATGGAGGTGAGCGCCTGCTCATACTGCGCTTCACCGGTGCCCACGATGGCCAGCTGCACGGAGCGGGTCATGAGAGTGTGGCAGATGTAGCACAGTAGGTCGATGCCCTTGTGGCCGGCCAGCCGGGAGACCATTACATAGAGGGGCACGTCGGGCTCGGGATTGAGTCCCAGCTCCTCCTGGAGAGAGGCCTTGTTCTTGGCCTTCTGCTGGGCCATGGTGTCGGCGGTGAAGTGGAAGGGGATGTGGGGGCTCTTGGCGGGATCGAACACGGTGGTATCGATGCCGTTGGTGATGCCGAAGAAGGTGCCGGCGC
>DVGD01000006.1 GCA_018712905.1 Candidatus Avoscillospira stercoripullorum
GAGGAGCAGGACTTGCTGGGCACGCTGCTAAGCAAAGAGCTGGAGCCGGGGGCGGTGCGGGAGCTCCTGGAGGGCATGGGGCTCAAGCCCACCTACGAAAACGGAATCTACCTGCAAATTCTGCGCAAGGCCGCCGGGGGAGACTTCTCGGCGGCCAAATACGTCTTAGAGGCCGCGGCGGCGCGGCGGCGGGAGGACGCGCCGCCCGACGCCTGGGAGACCGTGCGCACGCTGCCCACGGCGGTCTTGGTGCGCCTGGCCGGGGATGCGCCGAATGACTAGCCCCGTCTGGGCGGAGCTTGCCCGGCGGGAGCTTGCCCGCCGGGACTACGGCGCCTACCTCGCCCTCGCCCAGGGGCGGGGGTGGAAGGAGACGCGGCTTTCGAAGTTCCTGGCAGAAAAGGTGCAGGCCTTCCTGGAGGCCGACACCGGCCACGCCTACGACATCCTGCTCATCGAGACGCCGCCCCAGCATGGAAAGTCCACCGCCGTCACCGAGACCCTCCCCAGCTGGTTTCTAGGCCGCTGGCCGGACAGGCGGGTCATCGTGGCCGGATACTCCGACGAATTTGCCGAACGCTTCTGCCGCCGCAACCGGGAAAAACTCCTGGCGCTGGGGGAGGATGTGTTTGGCATTTCCATTGGAAAGGTGAGCCGCGCCGGAGAGTTTGAACTCCATGGACACCGGGGGCGGATGATCGCCCGGGGGCTTCTCTCGGGCATCACGGGAAACCCGGCGGAGCTTCTCATCGTGGACGACCCGGTGAAGACCCGGCAGGAGGCCGACTCCCCCACCATCCGCGACCGCGTCTGGGAGGAGTGGCAAAATAGCCTGAAGACCCGCTTTGCAGCAGGCGCCAAGGTCATCGTCATCATGACCCCCTGGCACGAGGACGACCTGGCCGGGCGGATCCTCAAAAGCGAGATCCACGTGACCCTCCTGCGCCTGCCCGTGGAGGCCGAGGCGGGCGACCCCTTGGGGCGAACCCCCGGCCAAGCCCTCTGCCCGGAACTGGGCAAGGACGAAGCCTGGCTTCGGGACTTTCGCCGGGCGTATCTCGACGATCCCAAGGGCGGCGCCAGAGCCTGGGCGGCGCTCTACCAGTGCGCGCCCCGGGTGGAGGGGGGCAACCTCATCAAGCGCAAGTGGTGGAAGCGCTACGATCCCCGGGATCTGCCCGCCTTCGGCACCCAGCTCATCTCCGTGGACGCGGCCTTCAAGGGCGAGGAGAATAGCGACTTCGTGGCCATCACGGTCTGGGGCAAGGCGGGCAGCGACTACTATCTCCTCGACTGCCTCAACCGCCACCTGGACTTCCCCGGCACCCTCCAGGCCATCCGCGCCATGGCGCGGCTCTACCCCGAAGCCCGGGCGGTGCTCATCGAGGACAAGGCCAACGGCTCGGCGGTGATTCAGACCTTGCAGCGGGAGCTATACTGCATTCCGGTGAACCCCCGGGGCGGCAAGGTGGCCAGAGTCAACGCCGTATCGCCGGCCATCGAGGCAGGGCACGTGTTTCTGCCGCAAAAAAGCCCCTGGGTGGAGGAATTTGTGGATCAGTGGACGGCCTTCCCCACCGGCCGCCACGACGACATGGTGGACAGCGCCTCCCAGGCCTTGAGCTACCTCCAGACCGCCAACGGCACCCCCGCAAGCGCGGAGGAGCCCCCGCCCCCGCCGGATTTGTGGGATGTGTACGCGTAGGGTGCGGTGCAAATTCGATACCGGATGTAGGGGCGCATTGTATATGCGTCCGGGTAGGCACTTGCGGAATCGAAGCTGCCTCGGGCGGATATAAAATCCGCCCCTACAGGTGCGGTGGAGATTCGCGGACGGCTTGTAGGGGTCGATGTCCTCATCGACCCGCGCCGCGTAAGCGGCCAGAGGCCGCCGGGCGGCTCGGAGATCCGCCCCTACAGGTGCGGTGGAAAAACGAATCGTGAAAAGGAGACATTGCATGCAAAACACCATGACCAAGGCGTGGGAGCTCTACGAAAAGGGCCGCGCCTACAACAATTCCCTGGAGCCCAACCAGTACAGCCTGGTGAACACCAACATCGCCTTCTACCAGGGCAACCAGTGGCTCCACATGCCCGACACCCCGGCCATGCGGCGGCTGCCCAAGCCGGTGTTCAACATCATCAAACGCGTGGCGAGCCTGTTCGTGGCCTCCCTCACCTCCTCGGGCGCCACCATCCAGTTCGAGCCCCTCACCAACACCACCGCCGCCGACGCCGACGCCCAGCGCATCACCGCCGAGGTGAAAAACCTCCTGGACAAGTTCAAAATGGAGTACCGCATCCGGGAAGCCCTCTTCGACGGCGCCCAGACCGGCGACTACTGCGCCCACTTCTACTTCGACCCCGAGGCCAAGCCCTACGGCAACGCCCTCTCCGGCGTCACCGGGGAGATCTGTATGGAGCTGGTGGACGGCATCAACGTGATGTTTGGAAATCCCGCCGATTCCCAGGTGGAGCGCCAGCCCTACATCCTCCTTTTAGGGCGGGACACCGTGGAAAACCTCATGGCCGAGGCGCGAAGCTGCGGCGGCGACGCCGAGTCCATCCAGCCCGACTCGTACTTAGACGACATGGCCGGTGAGGCCGGGCAGCTCGACCTCCACGGCGACAAAGCCCTCTACGTCTACCTCTACACCCGGGACGAAACCGGGAAGATCCGCGTCACCAAGGCCACCAAGACAGCCGTGATCTACGAAAACGTGGAGACGGGGCTCTCCCGCTACCCCATCGCCTGGGGCAACTGGGAAAAGCAGAAAAATCAGTACCACGGCCGCGCTCTGGTCACGGGCATCATCCCCAACCAGATCTTCATCAACACCATGTTCGCCATGGTCATGCGGCACCTCCAGCTCATGGGCTTTCCCAAGACGGTCTACAACGCCGATCTCGTGGGGCAGTGGAGCAACGAAATCGGCCAGACCATCGCCGTGCGCGGCCTCCAGCCGGGGCAGCCCATCTCCCAGGTGGCCTACAACCTCCAGCCCGCCGACATGTCCGCCCAGATTCTCACGGTCATCGACCGCGCCGTGTCCTACACCAAGGACTGCCTGGGCGCGACCGACGCCCAGATGGGCAACGTCCGCCCGGACAACACCTCGGCCTTGATGGTGCTCCAGTCCTCGGCGGAGGTGCCCCTGGAAAACACCCGGGCGGGGCTCTACGAGTGGCTCGAGGACATCGGCGGGATCCTCCTGGACATGATGGCCACCTACTATGGGCTGCGCCCCATGGTGCGAAGCCGCAAGACCGAGAATGGCGAAGAGCCGGTGATCGAGCTGTGCGACTTTTCCCGGTTCCGGGATCTGTGGTTTAAGCTGCGGGTGGACGTGGGTGCGTCGAGCTACTTCTCCGAGATCGCCATGACCCAGACCCTGGACAACCTCCGGCAAAACGGCACCCTGGACATCATTCAGTATTTGGAGCGGGTGCCCGACAAGCTCATCCCCCGCAAGGCCGAGCTCATCGCCGAGCTCAAGGCCACGCTCCAGCAGGCCGCGTCGCCCGCCGCCGCTACAAAGCAGGACAAGGCGCTTCCCACCGTGGGCGGCCAGCTCAGCGCCGACAAGGTGCTCGCCCAGCAGCCCACCAGCATCCAGGCGGCCTATGCAAGCCTCCCGGCGGTGGCACAGCGCGCCATCATCAAAAAAGGACAGCAATAAAAAAGGAAAGGAGTTCATACCATGGAAGAAGTCAAGCAGGATCTACCAGAAGAGGAGGCCATCCTCCCCGAGGAGGAGGCCGCGCCGGGACGGGACTACGCCGCCGAGGTGAAGGCGCTCTACGAAGCGCGCCCGGAGCTCCGGGGCGAGCAGCTTCCCGACGAGGTGGTGGCCGCCTGCGTGGGCGGCAAGTCCCTCACCGCCGCCTACGGCGAGTACATGAGCCGTCAGCGCCGGGAGGCGCGCATGGAGCAGCGCCAGAGCCGGGCGCCCCGCCGCCCGGCGGTGAAGAGCGTCACCAGCGGCGGCGCCACCCAGAGCCAGGGGGAGGATCCCTTCCTCCGGGGCTTCAACGCCGGGTGGTGAGCAAAAGAACTCCCCACGGAAGCATCCGCTTCCGTGGGGAGTTTTGGCGTTTTCAGGGGAATCGCGGGCGGGGATAAACCCCGCCCCTACGAGAAAACCCAAGGCGTGTCTGTAGGGGCGGCCTTTATGGCCGCCCGTGGGGCAGCCGCGATTTCCGCAAGGCTTCCGCAAACCGCAGCCCGGCACGGGCGGGGATAAACCCCGCCCCTACGAGAAATTCGGGAGCGTGGGTGTAGGGGCGGCCTTTATGGCCGCCCGTGGGGCAGCTGCGATTCCCGCAAGGCTTCCGCAAAACGCAGCCCGGCGCGGGCGGGGATAAACCCCGCCCCTACGAGAAATTCGGGAGCGTGTCTGTAGGGGCGGCCTTTATGGCCGCCCGTGGGGCAGCCGCGATTTCCGCAATGCTTCCGCAAACCGCAGCCCGGCGCGGGCGGGGATAAACCCCGCCCCTACGAGAAAACCCAAGGCGTGTCTGTAGGGGCGGCCTTTATGGCCGCCCGTACGGTTTACATCAGCGGGGAGAACACCCGGAGTGCCGCGCGGAACAGGCGCTGGAAGAGGGACGTGTTGCGGCACTTGCGCCAGGTGATTTCCTCGCTCACCTCGAAGGTGCGCTGGAAGTCCTCGCCGATGGCCTCGATGCAGGTGGCGTCGAAGAGGTA
>DVGD01000062.1 GCA_018712905.1 Candidatus Avoscillospira stercoripullorum
ATGGTCTATCAAAACGCGTAACGGAGGCATCTATGGCCGATCAAGATTTTTTTGACCAAGAAAAAACGCCCGAGGACGTCTCTCTGGACGCCGTAATCGAAAGCGCCAAGGCGGAACTCGGGGAGACGCCCAAGTCCAAGGAGCCCTTCCAGCCCACGCTGCCGGCGGAATACGCCGACCTCACCACCGACGAAGAGCTGGAGGACGAGGAGGAGCTGCCGCCGCTGCGGCTGCCCGCCCCCATCAAGGTGCTGCTGTACGTCTGCTGCGTGCTGGCCGCGTCGGTGCTTCTGGCTGTATTTGCCTGGAAGTGCGCCGACGAGGTCTGCGCCTTTACCGCCGAGGACAATGTGGTCACCGTCACCGTGCCGGAAAACGCCACCATGTCCCAGGTGACCGACATTCTCATGGACAAGGGCTTGGTGCACTATCGCTGGCTCTTCAGCCTTTACTGCATGATCTCCGGTGCCGAGGACAAGATCGATCCCGGCACCTATGAGCTCAACGAGGTCTATGACTACCATGCACTCATCAACGGCATGATCGAGACAGCGGAAAACCGCGCCACCGCCGAGGTCACCATTCCCGAGGGCTATGAGGCTGATGACATCTTCCAGCTCCTAGAGGAAAAGGGCGTGTGCACGGTGGAGAAGCTCCAGGAGGCCGCCGCCAACTATGAGTTTGACTATGACTTCCTCCAGGATCTCGACTACGGCGACTACCGCCGCCTGGAGGGCTACCTCTTCCCGGACACCTATGAGTTCTATCTGGACGACAGCCCCGAGAACGTGCTCTCCAAGTTCCTAAAGAACTTCGACAACAAGATCACCGACGATATGTACGCCACCCTGGATGAGCTCAACAGCGACCTCCAGGCCAAGATGGAAAATGCCGGCTTCACCGAAGCCGAAATTGCCGACGGAAAGCTCACCATGCACGACATTGTCATCGTGGCCTCCCTGGTGGAGAAGGAGACGTATCGTTCCTCTGAGAGCGGCCTCATCGCCTCGGTGATCTACAACCGCCTCTGCTCCAAGAGCTATCCCTGCCTCAACATCGACGCCACCATTCAGTACGTCCTGCCTGAGCGCAAGGAGATTCTCACCAATGCCGACAAGGCCGTCATCAGCCCCTACAACACCTACACCAACGCGGGGCTCCCCATCGGTCCCATCTCCAATCCCGGCATCAGCTCCATCCGGGCTGCCCTCTATCCCATGGAGACCGACTACTACTTCTATGCCCCCTATCCCGATGCCATCAACCATCACTTCTTCGAAAGCGCCTATGAGTATCAGGACTACCTGGCCTCGCTGCTGGGCGACGGCGAAGAGACGCCGCCCGATATCAGCGAGGACGAAGCTGAGGTAACCCGGGAAGAGGCCGTGGCCATCGCCCGGGAGGAGGCAAAGAAGGAAGAATACCAGTATCAAAGCTGGGAATCCGACTTCCAGACGCAAGACGGGAGCGGCGAATTTATCCCGGCTGGAGAGGAACTGCATCCCGTCATCCAATGGCATGGGACGAGCGAAGACGGCGAGAGGCTTTACCACGGCCAGGCGCTGTGGTCGGTGCGATTTGTGGATCAGAACGATTCCCTCACCTCTCTCTTTGTCTATGTGGACGCCATGACCGGCGATGTAGTTGGCGTGGGCTCCTTGAGCGACTGACGGAGGCGCCTATGGAAACGAGAAAAAAGCCGGAGCTTCTCTGCCCCGCGGGGGACTTAGAGCGGCTCAAGCTGGCAGTTGCCTACGGCGCCGACGCGGTGTACCTGGCCGGTACCGCCTTCGGCATGCGCGCCTTCGCGGGGAATTTTTCCCCCGAGGCGCTGCCAGGCGCCGTGGCCTATGCCCATGCCCACGGCGTCCGCGTCCACGTGACCGTGAATACCATGCCCCGCAACAACGAGGTCAGAGAGCTTCCAGCCTATCTGGAGCTTCTCAATGACGCCGGGGTGGACGCCCTGATCCTCGCCGATCTGGGCGCCTTTACCCTGGCTGGGAAATACGCGCCCCGCTGTGAGCGCCACGTCTCCACCCAGCAGTCCATCGGCAACTATGTCACTGCCCAGGCCTGGTATGACCTGGGCGCCAAGCGGGTGGTTTTGGCGCGGGAGCTCTCCCTGCGGGAGATCGCCGAGATCCGCCAGAAGGTCTCCCCGGACTTGGAGCTGGAGACCTTCTGCCACGGCGCCATGTGCGTCAGCTATTCCGGCCGCTGCCTTCTCAGCAACTACATGACCGGCAGGGACTCCAATCGCGGCGCCTGCGCCCAGCCCTGCCGGTATCAATATGCCCTGGTGGAGGAAAAGCGCCCCGGAGAATATTTCCCCGTGTTTGAGGACGAAAAAGGGACATATATCTTAAATTCCCGGGATATGTGCATGATCGACCACCTGGGTGAAATCATGGACGCGGGCATCGACTGCCTGAAAATCGAAGGCCGCGCCAAATCTGGCTACTATGCTGCCATCGTCACCGGCGCGTACCGCCATTGTCTGGACGATGTGGCCGCCGGACGAATGGTGGATCCCATCTGGCGCGACGAGGTGGAGCACGTCTCCCATCGCCCGTACTCCACGGGCTTTTACTTTGGTGAACCGGGACAGTACACGGCCAATGGCCGCTACATCCGTGATTGGCAGATCTGCGCCGTGGTGGAGGACTGCACCGCCGACGGCTTGGCCACGCTGAGCCTTCGCAACAAGTTTTCTTCCGGCGACACCCTGGAGGTGGTGGGGCCTGACACCAAGCCCTTCTCCCTCACCGTGCCGCCCATGGCAGATCTCGATGGCAATGTACTGTTAGAGCCCAAGACTCCCCAGAGCCGCTTTACCATGCAGCTGCCCCGGCCGGTGCCGCCCATGAGCTTTCTGCGCCACGCGGTGGAGCTCTCCGCCCGGGACTGAGCAGCGTATTGTGAGTTTATCACGGAAATTCGGCAGGCTTTTGGGTATGCTATGAAAAAAGCAAGGAGGCAAACCCCATGACCGAGATGAAAATGACTGACCAAACCTTCCACGAGGCCATGCAGCAAACGGAAAAGCCTGTGCTGGTGGAATTCTGGGCGCCCTGGTGCGTCTACTGCCGCCGCATCGCGCCGGCCATGGAGAAGGTTGTGGCGCAATATGAAGACAAAGTCCAAATTGGGCAGGTAAATATCGACGA
>DVGD01000063.1 GCA_018712905.1 Candidatus Avoscillospira stercoripullorum
TGATTCCCGCGGCCTCATAGAGGCTGTCTGCCCCGGCAATCTCGGTGAGATCCAATGCCTCCACCCCCAGCTGCCCCAGTCCCTTGTGGCCGGGCATATGGAGGCGCAGGGCGTTTTTCGCCGCGTAGTCCCGGGCGAAATCGTAAATAGGCGTGTCCATCAGCCTTCCGTGAGCATCTTGTCCACGGCCAGGAAGATGGCGCACTCCATGCGCTTGCGGAAGAGCTCGCAGCCCATCTCGTAGACGCCGCGGATGGAACCGGTGGCGTGGTAGGCATTGGCCGCGCAGCCGCCGGCGCAGTAGAGCCGCGCCCAGCAGTCCCGGCACTCGGCGTGGGAGTAGACGTTGCACGAGGCAAACTCCGCCCGCACCTCCGGGTTGGTGACGCCTTTCCAGATGTCGCCCAGGCGGAACTTCTCCTCGCCCACAAACTGGTGGCAGGGGTAGAGGTCGCCCCAGGGGGTCACGGCCATGTACTCCGTGCCGCTGCCGCAGCCGGAGATGCGCTTGTAGATGCATGGGCCTCCCGAGAGGTCGAGCATATAGTGGTAGAAGGTAAAGGGTCTCCCCTCCTCCCGGCGCTTCTTCATGAGCATGGCCAGCTTTTCATACTGCTCCATGACGATGGGAAGATCCTCCGGGGTGAGGGCGGCCTCGTCGCCGGGGGCAGCCACCACCGGCTCCATGCTCAGCTCGGTGAAGCCCAAGTCCAGCATGGTCTCGATGTCCTTCAAAAAGTCGGGGTTAAAGTGGGTGAAGGTGCCGCGCATGTAGTACTCCCGATTGCCCCGCGCCTTCACAAAAGCCTGGAACTTGGGCACGATCTTCTCCCAGCTGCCGTTGCCGGCGTAGTCCACCCGGTAGCGGTCGTGAACTTCCTTGCGCCCGTCCAGGCTCAGAACTACGTTGTGGCACTCCCGGTTGGCAAACTCTATGACCTTTTCATCCAAGAGGACGCCGTTGGTGGTGAGGGTGAAGCGGAAGTGCTTGTTGTAGATGGGCTCCAGGCTCCGGGCGTAGCGCACCAGCTCCTGGATCATATCAAAGTTCATCAGCGGTTCGCCGCCGAAGAAGTCCACCTCCAGGTTCTTCCTTGTGCCGGAGTGCTCAATGAGGAAGTCCAGTGCCCGCTTGCCCACCTCCAGGGACATAATCGCCCGCTCGCCGTGGTACTTGCCTTGGCTCGCAAAGCAGTAGGCGCAGTTTAAATTGCAGGTGTGCGCCACGTGGAGGCACAGCGCCTTGATGACACCGCCGCTGCGCGCCTTGAGGGTGCCGGCCTGGGATTCAAAGACGTCCGGGGCAAAGAGCTTGCCCTGCTCCTTCAGGGAAAGCACCTGGTCGTAGCACTCCTCCAGCTCCTGGCGAGTGACACCCTTGGCGGCATAGCCTTGCTCCAGGGAATCGAGCAGCGCCGCCCGGGGCTTCTGTTCAAAGTCCGCGATAATGTCGTAGGCGGCGTCGTCCACCACATGGACAGAGCCCGAGCAGACGTCCAGGACGATGTTATAGCCGCCCAGCTTGTACTGATGTATCATAGAAAATCCTCTTATTTCGCAACAAATGAAAAGGGCTGCTGCTGCGCAGCAGCCCTTTTGGCTGTCAAAAAACCTCGCTGAAAACTTTTGTGATAGAGCAGCGGGGGGTGTGTGCGGGGGGCAAAAAGCCCACCGCGCGTTCAATCAACAGGATTTCGAAACGTTCTGGAACGTTTTGAAATCCGCCCCAGCGTGGCGAAAATACTTTTTCGACACGCTGGGGCTGCTGCGCTGCAGCAGCCCCTTTGGCAGGGTATTTTACTTGCTCTCCTTGCTGTTCTCGCACTGCTGGTTGGCGATGCCGCAGCTGGTCTTGCAAGCGGACTGGCAAGAGGTCTGGCACTCGCCGCAGCCGCCGTTCTTGGCGCTGTCGCAGAGATTGCGGGTATTGAGGGTCTTAATATGTTCCATCTTCTTAACCTCCAAACTGGTTTCATTTGCATATACGCCTACATTATACAGCTCCAGCGGAGAAAAAGCAAGAAAGAATCACGGCTTATGCGAGAAAGACCTGTCAGTTACTGGTGGTGCGGTAGCAGCCGGTGCAGCTGTCCTTGGGCTGGATGCAGGGCTCATTGCGGCTGGGGTAGAAGGCGTCCACGGGGAACTCGATGCGGCCGAAGATGTCGCAGGGACTCTCGGCGGCGCCCACGCTACCGGCCTCGCTGCAGACCTTGGTGGGGATGCAGTAGTCAAAGGCGGGGATCAGAAGCTGGGTATCCCGCTCCAGACGGATGATGGAGAACTGGCCAATGGTCACAAGCAGGCGGCGGCACTCGCCGGACACCACCAGCTCGTCGTCAAAGCAGCGCATGACACACTCGGGAAGATCCGGCAGGTCACCGCAGCAGCAGCAATTGCAGGCGTCCACGGTGCTCGAGGCCAGGATCATGGGATCCACCACTTCCACCACGGCGTGGGGTGCGTTGGACGTGTCCTTGCCGCGGCAGCAGCACATGGCGCTGGTGAAGACCTTGGCGCTGCCGTCGCCGCCAAAGAGCATGGCGCGCTTGGAGAACACGGCCAGGCCGTAGACCGTCACCGGGCGGGTGCTGCCCACGGTCACGTCGGCCACCACCTTATAGTAGAAGGTGAGATCCAGGGTATAGAAGCCGCTGTTGTAGGGAACAGCCTCCACATCCATGTCCACGTAAATGAGCTCCACGCACCGCGCCTTGGCGCTGGAGGCACGGTCGAGCACAGATTGGGAATCGCGGGTTAAGTAAACGCGGAGATCCTCCACACAGTCCTTGTCACGACAGGCGTCGGTGATTTTTTTCGTGTGGATACAGACGGCCTCGCGGATTCCGGAGAGATCACAGGCCGGGGTTTGATCGGGCATAGGTTTTACCTCCCTGAGAGAATTTGAAACCGTCGAAGCAACGCGTCCTTCGGGGCTTCCATCACAGTTTATGCCAAAGGACGCCATTTGTGTGCTTGCCTCCGGCGGTATGGTGTGATAAAATGGAACAAACTATAGTGTGGGAAGGTATTCCTTGCGATGAAAATTGATGTGATGGGCGTCCAGTTTGACAATGTCACCATGGACGAGGCGCTCTCAAGCGCCATTTCCCTGCTGCCGGCGCGGCGGGGCGCCTATGTGGTGACGCCCAATTCCGAAATTGTTTACGAGGCCATGCACGATCCAGACCTCCTGGCGCTTTTGAACAAGGCCGACCTGGTGCTGCCCGACGGCGCCGGCGTGGTACTGGGCTCGAAGATCCTCAAAACGCCCTTGAAAGAGAAAGTGGCCGGCGTGGACTTTGCCGACCGGCTCCTGGGGCATCTGGCCGAGACCGGCGGGAGCGTATATCTGCTGGGCGGCAAGCCCGGCATCGCGGAAAAAGCGGGAGAAAAAATGCGCGCCAAGTACCCGGATCTCACCATCTGCGGCATGGCCGACGGCTACTTTACCGACGAGAAGCCGGTGATTGCCGCCATCCAGGCGGCCAAGCCCGATGTGCTATTCGTGTGCCTGGGCGCGCCCAAGCAGGAAAAATTCATGGCCGCTCACCAGAAGGAGCTGCCGGTGGGGCTCATGGCCGGCCTGGGCGGGAGCCTCGATTCCTTCGCCGGTACGGTCAAGCGCGCCCCGAAATGGATGATTCGCATGAATTTGGAGTGGTTTTATCGCCTTCTCAAGGAGCCCCGGCGGTTTGGCCGGATGCTGCGGCTGCCCAAATTCCTCTGGGCGGTGGTGCTGCGGCGTATGAGAGGGGCGCGGTAATGGGAAAACTCATTGTACTCGAGGGTACCGACGGCACGGGAAAGTCCACCCAGTTTGACCTCCTGCTGAAGCGGCTGGAGCTGGAGGGCACGGCGCTTCGCCATGTGCGCTTTCCCCGCTACGACCAGCCCTCCTCGGCGCTCATCCGCATGTATCTGAACGGTGCGTTCGGATCGGATCCCGACGCCGTCAACGCCTACGCCGCCTCCACCTTCTACGCGGTGGATCGCTACGCCTCCTATGTCCAGGACTGGGGCGCGGATTACCGCGCCGGCAATCTCATTTTGTGCGACCGCTACACCACCTCCAACGCCGTCCACCAGGGCGGCAAGGTGCCGCCCCAGGAGCGTCAGGCATTTTTCCAGTGGCTCTACGACCTGGAATATGGCCGCATGGGACTGCCAAAGCCGGATCTGGTGCTCCTTTTGGACATGCCCACGTCGCTCTCTGAGCAGCTCATGCGCCGCCGGGAGGCTGCCACCCACACCAAGGCAGATATCCATGAGGCGGATTCAGACTACCTGGCACGCTGCCGTCAGACAGCCCGGGAGGCCGCGGCCTTCTATGGCTGGACGGTGATCTCCTGCGCCAGGGACGGCAAGCTTCGCACCAAGGAGGACATTCACCAGGAAATTTTTGACCAGGTTTTTAGAATTATCTCACTTTGACACAACTAGGAGGGACTACTATGGTATACATTTTACTGGGTACCGGATTTGAAGAAGTGGAAGCCATCGCCCCCTGCGATATTCTCCGCCGCGGCGGCGTGGAGGTTGCCTTCGCCGGAATCGGCGGACATCTGGTGACCGGCAGCCACGGCATCGCCGTCAAGGCCGACGTGACCGTGGAGGAAATCGACCGGGACAAGCTGGATATGATCGTGCTCCCCGGCGGCCTGGGCGGTGTAAGCTCCATGGAGAAGAGCCCCGCAGCTCGCGATGCCATTCGCTGGGCTTGGGAGAATGAGAAGTTTGTGGCCGCTATCTGTGCCGCCCCTACGCTGCTTTCCCAGCTGGGCATCACCGAGGGCAAGCGCTGCGTGTGCTATCCCGGGTTGGAGCATGAGATGGGCAGCGCCAAGATGGAAGACGCTTCCACCGTGCGCGACGGCCGCCTGCTCACTGGCCGCGGCCCCGGCGCCGCCATTGACTTCGGCCTGATGCTGCTGAAAGTCCTCCGCGGGGAGCAAGCAGCACAGCAGGTGCAGACCGGTATGGTCTATCAAAACGCGTAACGGAGGCATCTATGGCCGATCAAGATTTTTTTGACCAAGAAAAAACGCCCGAGGACGTCTCTCTGGACGCCGTAATCGAAAGCGCCAAGGCGGAACTCGGGGAGACGCCC
>DVGD01000064.1 GCA_018712905.1 Candidatus Avoscillospira stercoripullorum
CCCAATCTTTTGCCCCATCCGTGCAGTTATAAAAGGGGGAAATACATACAGTATTCCCGCCCTTTTATAACTTTCGTATGAGGCAAAATCTTTGGCCGAATGCTCTTGCCAAATTGTGCGGTGCTGCCTTAGGAAAACGGGAGCCGATGCCTGGCATCGGCTCCCGAAAAGTCATTCGCTGTAGGAATTAGGCAACCAGTTCCTTGGCGCGCTTAGCGGCAGAAGCAGCGTCGGCGGTGTAGGCGTCGGCACCGATCTTGTCAGCAAACTCCTGGGTGATGGGGGCGCCGCCCACCATAACCTTGACCTTGCTGCGCCAGGGAGCGGCGTTGATGGCGGCCACGGTGGCCTGCAGAGCGGGCATGGTGGTGGTCAGCAGGGCAGAGCAGGCAATGATCTTGGCGTCGGGGTTCTCCTCATAGGCGGCCAGGAACTTCTCCACGGGCACGTCAACGCCCAGGTCAATGATCTCGAAGCCGGCGGACTCGATCATCATGGAAACCAGGTTCTTGCCGATGTCATGGAGGTCGCCGGCGACGGTGCCGATGATGACCTTGCCCAGGGCGCCGGTGGCGCCGGAGGACAGATGGGGCTTGAGCACCTCAACGCCCTTCTTCATGGCCTTGGCGGAAATGAGCATTTCGGGGACAAAGATGTTGCCGTTCTTGAAGTTTTCGCCCACCACATCCATGGCGGCAATCATAGTATCCAGCAGCGCGTTGGCATCGCAGCCCTCGTCCAGCGCTTCCTGCACCGCAGCGGGAACCAGCTTGGCCTTGCCGCGAACAACCAGATCATTTACGTTTTCGATACTCATAATCGTTTCTCCTTTTTTATATGATTGTTGGCTTATTTCACGGGGCCAAAAAGACCTTCGCGGTAAGCACTAATGTACTCCATGCAGTAATCATCCAGACCCAGCAGCGCCTCAGTGGCGTAGATCACGCCCATGAGATCCCGGTTGGTGGGATCCAGAATGGCGGAATCGAGACCGGCGTTCATGGCCAAAACGGTGAAGCCGAGGTTGATCATCTTGCGCACCGGCAGGTTGAAGGAGATGTTGGACACGGCGGCAGTGATGTGAATGGAAGGATATTTTTCGCGCACAGTGGTGATGACTTCCACATTGGTCTCAATGCCGTTTTCAGACGTGCAGAGCATTTCCACCAGGGGATCGATGTGGATACGGTTGGGGGAAATGCCGTATTCCTTGGCCTTTTCCATGATGCGGTCAAACACCCGCAGGCGATCAGCCGCATTCTTGGGGATACCGGTATCGTCGGACAGCAGGGCAATGACCTGCCAGCCCTTGTTCTCGGCCATGATGGGGAAGATCGTGTCGATCTTGTCGCCCTCGCCGGAGACGGAGTTGAAAAGACCCGGCTTGTTGCAGAACTTGTAGGCCTCCGCCAGCACCTTGGCGCTGGGGCTGTCCACGGAGATGGGCAGGTCGCAGACCTCCTGGATGCAGTCGATCATCCAATGGAGCGTCTCAACTTCCTGATCCTCGGGAACGGAGGCGCAGCAGTCGATAAAGGTGGCGCCGGCCTTTGCCTGGGCAACGGCACGAGCTTTGATGAATTCCGCATCTCTGCGGGCAATGGCGTCGGCCACCACAGGAATGGAACCGTTGATCTTTTCGCCAATAATAATCATGGGTGCGTGTTCCTCCTTGAAATTTAAGCTCGTATCAGGGCATTAGAACATGATGTTCATGGGAAGGCGGGCAGCCTCGATGTCCTCCTGCTTGAGCCCAAAGTGCTCGCAGTTGTACTTGTCGATGGCGTCCCAGAGCCCCTTGTAGGTGCCTTCGTACAGGGAGCCGGGGCCGCCCTGGGTGATGCAGGGGATGAAGTACTTGTTGCCGCAGCGCTCCATGGCGTTCACAGCGGCCTTGGTGCAGTCCTCCTGCGTCCAGCCCTCAAAGTCCACCTGCTTGTTGTCGATTTCGCCCATGAAGGCAATCTTGCCGCCGTACTTCTTGATGAGGGACGGGACATCGTTGGACTTCATGCAGCCCTGCCACACATCGATGCCCATTTCGATCATGGTGGGGAGGATGTTGGCACAGTAGCTGTCGGAGTGGTGGAAGATGAGCTCCACGCCGTGGCTCTTGTAGTAGCCGTAGATCTCCTTGTAGGCGTCCAGGAAGAAGTCCTCAAAGATGGAGGGACGCAGGAAGGAGTTCTGCTCACTGCCCCAGTCATCGTGATGGAAAATGGCGTCGGGATGGAGGTGAGAGCAAATTCCTTCTGCCAGCTCCAGCTCCCAGTCGGTGAGGTACTTGATGAGATCATGCATCTCATCGGGGTACTCCATGTAGTTCATGAGCGCCTCTTCGATGGAGCAGAGATAGTGGCACTGCTCGAAGATGCCGGGGGCAATGAAGGCGGCCTTATAGGCCTTGGTGCCGTCCACCGCGTCGTACATACCCTTGGCCGTGTCCCACAGCTCCTGGGGGAACTTCAGGGAAGGAGCCTTGACGTACTTCTTCCACTCTTCAATGTCCTTCACAACGATCTTGTCCGGCGTATGTACGGGGAAAGCGCCAGGAGCGTTGGCGGGGAAGGAGTTGGTGACGCCCCAACCATTGACCACATTCTCCATGCCTCTTTGCAGCAGAGGCTGGGTCATCAGGTAGGGGTG
>DVGD01000065.1 GCA_018712905.1 Candidatus Avoscillospira stercoripullorum
CCAAAGATTTTGCCTCATACGAAAGTTATAAAAGGGCGGGAATACTGTATGTATTTCCCCCTTTTATAACTGCACGGATGGGGCAAAAGATTGGGCGAAGGCCGCAGACACAATTGTGCGGTGATGCCTTATATGTTATGTGATATCGAGATCCGCCGTGACCTGGTAGTAGTCGCAGGCGTGGGCGGTGTAGCCGGTGACATTGCTTTTGGAGATCATGCTCATCTCCAGGAAGGAGCAGAAGACGAAGGCGTGGTCGTCCAAGATGGCCTGCTGGAGCTCGATGGCCAGCTCTCCCCGCCGGGCGGGATCGAACTCGGTGGAGAGCTGAGAGATGAGATCGGTGACGGCCTCGTTTTCATAGGCGCCGAAGTTGTAGCTCAT
Source organism: Candidatus Avoscillospira stercoripullorum (assembly GCA_018712905.1). Lineage (GTDB taxonomy): Bacteria > Bacillota > Clostridia > Oscillospirales > Oscillospiraceae > Avoscillospira > Avoscillospira stercoripullorum. The sequence continues at coordinate 385 of DVGD01000065.1, forward strand.
GCCGGGCAGACAGCTGGTGGTGAAGAAATACTGGGGATCGCCGGAGGGAGCCGTGACCAGAGCGGAGGCATAGATATCCCAGCTGCCCATATCGGCCAGGAATTCCCGGCGGTTGGCCGTGCAGTTGATGTCCACAGCCATGCCCAGTTCCTTCAGCGAAGCCTGGGCGGCCTCAGCCAGCAGGGGAAGCTCCTGGCGGCTGGGGTAGGTGAGCCAGCGAAGCTCCAGCTTGACGCCGTCCTTTTCCCGGATGCCGTCGCCGTCGGAATCTACCCAGCCGGCTGCCTCCAGCAGTGCCTTGGCTCCGTCGGGATCATAGCCTTCCGTGGTCACGTGCTCGCTGCCGAAGGTGGAGAAGCCTGTTGGGAAAGCGCCTGCGGCTGGAACGCCGTGACCGTCCAACAGTGTATCTACGAAGCCTTGCTTGTTAATTCCCATGGCCACGGCCTGCCGCACAGCCTCATCCTGGAGAATGGAGCTGGTCATGTTCATGGAGCAGAAGAAGACCCGGGAGGTCTGGATGCTGGAGAACTGGTACTTGTCGTTTTCAAAGTTGGGATAGGCCTCGTAGGCCATGCCGTAGGCTGCGTCGATGTCTCCGGCTTGGAGCGCCGCCGAGAGAGTGTCGCCGTTGGAGATGGTGCGGATGGTCAGCGTGTCCAGCTTGGGGGTACCATCCCAGTAGGTTTCATTTTTTGTGAGGGTGAGATGATCGTCTGTCACCAGCTCCTCGACCACATAGGGACCGGTGCCGATGACGATGCCGGTTTCAAAGTCGCTGGCGTCCACGTCGATGATGCAGCCATAGGGGTCGCCCAGGTAGTTCATCAGGGCGGGATTGGGGTCGCTGGTGGTGATGGTCAATACCTGGCCGTCGGCCTCGATGGCGGTGATTTTCGTATCACTGGGAGCACGGTCGTGGTTGGCCAGCAGGTGCTCCAGGCACTGCTTCACGGCTGCGCCGTCCATCACGCGGCCGCTGGAGAAGGTGACGCCGTCCCGGAGAGTGATGATCCAGGTGCAGTCACCGTCGCTTTCCCAGGAGGTGGCCAGCCAGGGCTCCAGCTCCATGGTGTCGGTGTAGCGCACCAGAGTCTCGCCGATACCGTAGCGGATACAGGCCCAGCCGTTGTAGGTGCGGTGTGGATCGACGGTCTCCTCCCAATTTTCGGAGTTGAAGGTGGTGTCACCGATGACCATGGTTTTTTTGCTGTCGGCACCATTGGCCTGACCGGCTTTGTTGCTGCAGCCTGCCAGCAGGGAGAACGCAAGACACAAGCATAGAATAAGAGATATTGCTCGTTTCATGGTGTATTCTTCCTTTCATTTCGTATATAGAGGGGCATGTAAGGGGTCGGATACAGGAAGGGTCAGAACACTGTCTATCAATCGTCTGGTATAAGCGTCTTGTGGCTGGTTAATCACCTTGTCCGGCGAACCCTGTTCCACAATTTTGCCTTGGTACATGACCAGAACGCGACTGCAGAACTGCTGTACCAGGGAGATATCATGGCAGATAAACAGGATAGATAGCCTGCGTCCCTGCTTGACACGCAGTGTTTGCAGCAGCTCCATAATTTCCTTCTGCATTGTTACATCCAGAGAGGACGTGGCCTCGTCACAAATCAAAAGTCTGGGATGAACCGCCAGAGCCCGTGCAATGGCTGCCCGCTGGCACTGACCGCCGCTGACCTGGTGCGGGTAACGGTCAGCGAAGCTGGCATCCAGACCGCACTGCTCCAGTAGCCGGGCGACCTCGACCCGTACCTGCGGTCGGGGCATACCGCTGTTGCGAAGACTTTCACCTATGCCGTCGCCCAGGGTACGGCGGGGATCGAAGGAAGAAACTGGCGTCTGAAAAACCATTTGGATGGAGCGGTAAAGTTCACGCAGCCCTTTGCCTGTTTGGTGGGTAATGTCTGTGCCGTCCAGGAGAATCCGGCCTTCGGTGGCGTCGAGCAGACGGGTGATCAGCTGCGCGACGGTTGACTTGCCGCTGCCGCTTTCGCCGATCAGACCCAAGCATTCCCCGTGCTGGAGCTCGAAGGAGATGTGATCGACGGCCAACACATCTGGCTGACCTCGGCGGGAAAAGCGCTTTGTAAGATCTTGTACTTGCAAAATCGGTGTCAACTCATCCCCTCCTTAGCCTCGGTACGGCAGCAAGCAGCGCTTGGGTGTAAGCTGCTTGTGGGCTGGTCAATACCTGCTGCACCGTTCCGCATTCTATGGTTTTCCCGCCTTTCAGTACCAGTACCCGGTCGGCCATAGCACCTATGAGGCTGATGTTGTGGGACACCAGCACAATGGCTGTGCCAAACGTTTTTCGCACTAGCAGCATCTCTTCCAGTACCTGCTTCTGTACCGACACATCCAGCGCCGAGGTAGGCTCGTCAGCCAGCAGGACGCTGGGCTGCAGCAGCATAGCCGCTGCAATGCCTACGCGCTGCTGCATACCGCCGGAGAGTTCAAAGGGATAGCTTTGGAGAATTCTCATGCCGTTGGAAAAACCAAGTTTATCCAATAATGCCAACGCTCGATCCTGGAATTCCGCTTTTGAAACTGCTTCGTGCTCCCGAAGCGCCTCGTAGAGCTGAACCCCGACTGTGCGGATAGGGCAGAAGGAGGTACCGGCGTTTTGAAAGATCATGCCAAGCTCTGGCCCGTTGATCGTCCGCCGCACCTTATCCGGCAAATCTGGCAGATTTAGTCCCTTATACCAAATATCTCCGCGCGTGACCAGCCCTTGATCGCCCAACAGACCCATCGCAGCTTTGAGGAGCGTAGACTTGCCGCAACCGCTCTCGCCCACAATGCCGAGAATTTCCCCCGGCTCCAGGGTAAAGCTCACATCCTGAATGGCAGGCACGCCGTTGTAGGAAATATCTACATGATCGTATCGCAATAGCTCCATGGATTACCTCCCGCGATATTTGGGATCTGCATAGTCCCGGATGGCATCGCCCAGGAGATTGAAGATCATAACCGAAAAGAAGATGGCGATGCCGGGGGCAAAGGTAATAAAGGGAGCGGTGGTCATCAGACTTCTGGTATCACTCATCATGCTGCCCCATTCTGCTGTGGGTGCTTTGGCGCCCAACCCTAAGAAGCTCAGCCCAGCCAGCTCCATCATCATGGTGCCGATGTCCAGCATGGCAGTTACGAGAATGGGACCGAGGATATTGGGCAAGATATGCCGCAAAATAATCTGTGCGGTATTGCTGCCCGAGAGCTTGGCAGCTTTTAAATAGGCGTTTTCTTTCTGCGCCAGCGTTTGACTGCGTGCAAGGCGGGCATATTTAGGCCAGGAAATGGCTGCCAGGGCAATGATGGCATTTTGAAGGCCACCGCCCAAGATGCCGGCCACCGCCAGAGCAAAGACAAGACCGGGAAAAGCCAGGAACATATCCGAAATGCGCATCAGTACCGTGTCGAGCCAGCCACCATTCCATCCGCAGAAGATGCCAACCGCTGTACCGAAGCAGGTAATCACCGCCACCAAAAGCAAGGTGGAAAAGATACTGGCACGGCTGCCAACGATGACCCGAGACAGAAGATCCCGGCCGTAGCGGTCAGTGCCCATCGGATGCGCTGCCGAGGGGGGCGCCTTGGCGTTGACTAAATCCTGCATATACGGATCATAGGGCGCAATATATTCGGAAAAGATCGAAAAAAGAATTAAAAGAACAGCGAGGACACCGAAAATCATGAGTCTGCATGTTACCCGATTACGCCGGATTTTCTGCACACGAATGGTAGGCTCGTTCAATCTATCTGCACCCCCAGTCGGATTCTCGGATCAAGGAACCGGTACAAAAGGTCGGTGATCAGGTTGACCAATACGTAGATCAGAGCCATCCATACCACGTAGGCTTGAATCAACGGATAATCCCGCATGGTGATCGCATCCACGGCCAGTTTGCCCACGCCGTCCCACATAAAGATGCTTTCGATGATTGCAGTGCCGCCCAGCAGACTGCCGATTGATAGAGCCAGCAGCGTGAGGATGGTTAGCATAGAGGATTTCAGCACATTCTTCCAAACGATCACGCGTCCCCGGATCCCCCGCGCCTTAGCACCCAGCACATAGTCCTTGTTCAGCTCCTCCAGCACTGTGGCGCGAACCTGGCGCATGTACTTGGCCGACATGGCGATGGCCAGCGTGAGGGTCGGCATGACGGCGCTGGAGAGGTTGACTCCGTCGGCAATCACTGGGAAGAGCGAAAAACGGATGGCAAAGAGCTGCATGAGCAGCAGTGCCACGAAAAAATTCGGCAGGGAGTTGCCGATGAAGCTAAAGATCCGCAGCAGATAATCGATCCATCGGTCATGTCGTAAAGCTGCCAGTACACCCAGGGGAATAGAGATTAGAACCGTCACGGCGATAGAAAGAGCCGTCAATAGCAGCGTGGCAGGAAGTTTGGAAATGAAGGTCTGGAATACATCTCGTCCGGAAATATAACTTATCCCCATATCACCGGTGAGGAAGCCACCCAGCCAGGCCAGATACTGCGTGAGGAAAGGCTGATCCAGCCCCAGTTCAGCCCGCTTAGCATCAATGATTTCCTGAGAGACAGCGCCTTTATCGCCATAGAGTTCGTAAATGGCGTCGCTGCCGGCGATGTGCATCATAGCAAAGGACAAGAAAGTGATGCCAATGAGAATGGGAATGAGCTGCACAATCCGCTGAAGAACATATTTCTTCATGGACATCGTTCTCCCTTAAGAAAGTTTTGCATGGGTAGTTTTTTCCCTTCTATCAGGAACATGGGTGTGGAGGCGTTGTTGATGCGCTCTTCTCTCGTCCAGACCTGCCGCCAGATTTCCGGGTCGGCGGAGGCGTCCAAACCCAGGTCTTGCAGAACGCCTAGATCCCACTGGGGTCGCAGCCTGGTGGAGAGCGGAGCTTGCCGGGCGATGCGCTCCATGGCGTCCACGTCGGTGCCGGCGGTCTCGTCTCGGACGTCGGAGCGGCGCAGGTTGTCCCGATCTTGGGCGTGAGCCTGCTGAGCCGCATCGTCCCAGAGGTAGCGGTACCAGTTGGCATCGAAGTTCAAGAGCAGCCCGCCCGGCGCCAGCACGCGGATCCATTGGGCATAGGCCGCCTCGGGATGGGGCAGGTTCCAGGTTACGTTCCGCGTCACCACCACGTCGAAGGAGGCGGAGGGAAAGGTCAGCGCCTCGGCGTTCATCTGCTGGAAGTTGATCTGACGAGCCAGGGAACCGGCGTTGCGCCGAGCCTCGTCGAGCATGGAGGCTGTGTAGTCCACCGCCGTCACCCGGTAGCCCAGCTCGGCCAGAATGATGGCGAAAAAGCCGGGACCGGTGCCCACATCCAGCACCCGAAGCGTCTGGGGCTGGCGGTTGGGAAACCGGGCGTCAATCCGGCGGGCAATGACGCTGCGCCATACGCGCTTTTGATTCGAGGCCAGCTCCTCTTGGTTGACGCCGGAGTAGCCTGCGGCACGGTGGGTCCAGTAGTGGATATTCTCTTCCTCGTAGCTTGTGAATTGCCTCATGATGCATTCCTCACTGAAAAGTCAAAAAATCCGCACTAATTCCAGGATTAGAGCGGAGTTTTGAAGCATTATAGAACGAAATTTGGGGAAATGTTACTCCGCTGCGTATATCCTAGCACAGCGGGAACCGCGGCGGAAGCCCCCTGGGGGGTTGTTTTTCGACGGATCCGGATTATTTTACTGCGCAGATTCCAAACATGGGAGCGGAGGCCAAATCCAGCTTTCCCAGCACCCGATGACCCACCGACGCGTCGGTTCGGCAGTAGCGGAAGCCAATCTCGGTGAGCACACGGCGATCCCAGGCCGGGCGAGCCTCGCCGATGTCCAGGGAGAGGGTGATGGCGTCGTTTTCCCGCTGCAGGGCATCGGTCATGCCCACGTGTCCGTAGGGGCTGTCCGGAGCCACGGAGCGGTTCTGGCTGCTCTGGCTGCGGACGTGGGCGGCGTAGTCGGCGTCAAAGTTCAGCAGCACACCACCGGGTCGGAGAACCCGGAACCACTCGCGGTAGGCCTGTTCCGGGTCGGGCAGCGTCCAGGTCAGATTGCGGCTGAGAACCACATCGAAGCAGCTGTCGCCGTAGTCCAGAGCCTGGGCGTCCATCCGCCGGAAGGGAATGTCCAGCTCCAGCTGCGCGCAGAGGGCTTCGGCCTCTTCCAGCATGGAGGGGGTTAGATCGATGCCCTCCACATGATGCCCGGCCTGAGCCAGCAGTACTGCGAAGAAGCCCGTACCGGTGCCCACGTCTAAAATCTCCAGAGGACGCTCTGACGGGAGGGACTGTTCAATCTCCCTGAGCCACCGGCGACCCATGCCGCTGCCCAGCTCATTTTTCCGCACGGCACCGAAATCATGGGCGCGCTGCGTCCAATATTGCTGTACCCGATCCTCAATTGTATATACCATACCGTGTCCTTTCACGCATGCATTATGCTGTTTTCCGCCGGAGTGTATCTCTGTTTCGTAAAAGTATATCAAATTTGAAGTCGTTTCGGAAGCTCCCCCGGGGGATACTTTTTACTGCAACTATCAATTTGCGCCACACATCGGTGAATTAAGGCAGCACCGCACAATTTGGCAAGAGCATTCGGCCAAAGATTTTGCCTCATACGAAAGTTATAAAAGGGCGGGAATACTGTATGTATTTCCCCCTTTTATAACTGCACGGATGGGGCAAAAGATTGGG
>DVGD01000066.1 GCA_018712905.1 Candidatus Avoscillospira stercoripullorum
GCGCCATGGTGGACGCAGACCTGATTGTCGCAGTCCGCTTGGGAAACATACACAGTCTCGGGGGTAATGGTAATCATATTGCAGCCGTCCTCCCAGGGAATGGTGATGGAATAGGGTTCTTGTACCTTGGAAAGGTCGATGGTGTAGAGCACTTCGCCGTCCTGGCTAATGAGAACCGTCTTGCCCGAGGGCATCAGCTTTTTCGCCGCCAGCGCGGAAAGGCATAGAAGGACGATGATGCCGAGAATCCAAAGGGCGCGGCGGGTGTTCATGGGGCAATCACCTCAAATTCCGCCGAGGTTTGGATGGAATCGGCCAGACCTGCCGTGACAAAGAGACCCTCGTCCGCCTGGAACACCGCCTCAAACTCGTAGACCCCGCTGCGCCAGAATGCTTCTGCCTGGGAAAGCCCCATCACAAACAGCGCCGTGGAAAGGCCGTCGGCCAGGGTGCCATCTTCACAGACCACCGTGACCGAGTGAAGGCCGTTGTCTGTGGGATACCCTGTTTTGGGATCGAGAATGTGATGGTACCGCCTGCCGTCTTCTTCAAAATAGCGCTGATAGTCGCCGGAGGTCACCACAGCGCAGTCGGACACGGAGAGGGTAGCGAGATATGCGGCGGGATCGCCGGCGTCGGCAATGCCGATGACCCAATCTGACCCATCGGGTTTGGTGCCCAGGGTCTGGACGTTGCCGCCCAAATTGATCAGCGCCGAGGATATACCGAGTTCCGAGAGCATCTGCGCCACGTGACTGGCCGTATAGCCCTTGGCGATGCACCCCAGATCCACGGCCATACCGGAGCGGGACAGCGATGCTTGATTGCCTTTGAGGATGAGGCCGCTGCCATCCACCAAGGAGAGCGCCTGGGACAGCGCATCGGCGTCCGGCACGGCTGTGTTGCCCTCGTACCAGCCCCAGCAATCGACCAGCGGGGCAATGGTCAGCTCCAACGCGCCGCCGGTTGCCTGGGAAATTTCCTGCCCGCAGGCGAGCACCTGGGCGGTTTCCGGTGCAATCTCCGCTTCGCCATGGTTATTGAGCCGGGAGATGTCGCTCTCTTCTTCGCCAATGGAAAAGAGGGAATCGAGCCGCAGAATCTCCTCCTTGGCTGCATCCAGCGCCGCTTTGTCTCCATAGAGCTCCAGGGTCATCACGGTATCCATGGCAAAAAACGTGGTCTTTACGGGGGAAGCTGTGCAGCTACAGCAAACGGAGAGGAGCAGCACACAAAAAAGAATCTTTTTCATGGCAGGCCACCTCTCCGTAAAATGCGGAACACTATTTATAATGATAGCAGAAATCAGGGAAAAGTCAATAAATAATAAAATATATCGCCATGAGAAATTGGCGAGAATCCACAGAAACGTAACTGCATTATTCCTCATGAAGGCTTGCCACCAGTGCTTCCGCGCAGCGCATCCCATCCACAGCAGCCGAGAGAATGCCGCCGGCATAGCCTGCGCCTTCCCCACAGGGGAAGAGCCCGCCGATGGGCGATTCCAGCGCGTCGTTGCGGAGAATACGCACTGGGGAGGAACTCCGGGTTTCCGGGGCGGTGAGCACGGCATCCGGCAGGGCATAGCCGTGGAGCTTCTTGTCCAGCGCGGGAATGGCCTGCTCCAGCACTCTCGTCATCCGCGGGGGCAAAACGTCATGTAAGTCGCACAGTGTCACACCGGGACGGTAGCTGGGCTTCACAGTACCCAAAGCGGTGCTGGGACGTTGAGCCAGGAAATCCTCCAGCCGCTGTGCCGGGGCGCGGTAATTGCTGCCGCCGGCTTGAAAGGCGCGGGCTTCAATCTCCCGCTGCCAGTACATGCCACCCAAGGTACCCTTGTCTGGAAAATCCTCCGGCTGGAGCGTCACCAGCAGCGCGGCGTTGGCATTTTCGCCGTCCCGGGCGGCATTGCTCATGCCGTTGGTCACCACGCGGCCTTCCTCCGAGGCGGCGGCCACCACTTGTCCGCCGGGGCACATGCAGAAGGTGTAGGCCGAGGTGCCGTCGGGCAGATGCACATTGAGCTTGTAGTCCGCCGGGGGCAGTAAGCCGGTTTTGGCCGCTTCCCCATATTGACTTTCGTCGATCAGCGCCTGGGGATGCTCCACCCGCACGCCCATGGAGAAGGGCTTGGGCTCCATGGGAACGCCCTGGGCGAGAAGGGTTTCAAAGGTATCCCGGGCGCTGTGGCCGATGGCTAAAATCACGCGGTCACAGGGGAGCAGGTAGGAATCTGCTTCTTGGGTGACCTCCAAACCGGTGATGCGGCCTTGGGTGAGGGAGAGGGCGGTGACCTGATGGCCGAAGCGCACTTCTCCGCCCAGCTCGAGGATTCGCTGCCGCAGCACCTGCACCACGGTGAGCAGTACGTCGGTACCCACATGGGGCTTGGCATCATAGAGAATTTCCGGGTTGGCGCCTGCGGCGGCAAACTGTGAGAGCACCCACTGCCCCCGGGGATTCTTCGTGCCGGTGTTGAGCTTCCCGTCGGAGAAGGTACCGGCGCCGCCCTCGCCAAACTGCACGTTGCACTTTGGATCCAGCTTGCCGGTTTTCCAGAATGCTTCCACCATCTGGTGCCGCGTCTTCGCGTCGTAGCCGCGCTCAAGTACAATCGGGTGCAGCCCGGCTTCGGCCAACACCAGCGCGGCAAACATGCCGCCGGGGCCAAAGCCCACCACCACCGGACGATGGGCGGGCGTTACTTCCGGCGTTGGAATGTCATAGGAATAAGGATCCGCCAGGGTGATTTTCTGATTTTTCAGCTTGGGGATGAGCTTTTTCTCCTCCCGCCGCACGGCCACATCCACCGTGTAGATCCAGCGGATGTCCTGCTTTTTCCGGGCGTCCAGGGAACGCCTGTGGATTTCCAGATAGGAGATCTCCGCCGGCGGGATCTTGAGCGCCTTGGCCGCCAGGGCATGGAGGCGGCTCTGGCTTTCGCCCGGGCGGAGCGTGAGGTCACGGATTCTGATCATAGGTTCTCCTTTTGGCCGAGTCTGCCGGCCAGCCGGCCGGAGCTCCAGGCCCATTGTAGATTGAAGCCGCCGCAGTCGCCATCGATGTCCAGAAGTTCGCCGCAGGCAAAGAGGCCGGGGCAGAGGCGGCTTTCCAGGGTGTGGGCGCGAAATTCTCGGGTGTCGGCGCCGCCGGCGGTGACCTGCGCCTGGTCAAAGCCCATGGTGCCCAGCACGGGAAGAGGAAAGTGCTTGGCGATTCGCACCAGCGTGGTGAGCTCCGCTTCCGTGAGGCTTTCCGCCGGGCGGCTCAGCTCCAGACCGGCCTGCCGCAAAATTGCGCGACCCAGGCGGCTGTGGAGGGCGCCGGTGAGAAAGTCCTCCAGGGGCAGCGCCGGAAAGGCTGCTTGCCGCGCCTTGAAAAACGCGAAAAGGGCTTCACTGTCCCAGGGGCGCAGGAGATCCAGAAGCAGCGTCTGCCCCGGACGCACCGCCCGGGAGAGCTCAAAGATTGCGATGCCGCTGACGCCGAAGTCAGTAAACTGTATTTCTCCGCCGCCACGTGCCACGGTATCGCCGCCGTCCTTGAGTACCAGTCCGGCGTCCGCGCGGACGCCTTTGAGGCCGCGAATGGCTTCCGTCTCGGTGCGTACCTGCACCAGCGCAGGGGAGAGGGGCGTGATGTGGTGCCCCAGGGATTTTAAGAGCCGGTAGCCGAGATCGCTCCCGCCCAGCTTGCCGCCTGCCATGCCGCCGCAGGCGAGGATCACCTTGTCCCCATAAAATTGCTCTGTCGCAGTTTTTGCGCTGTAGCCCCGGGCTTTTTTCGAGATGGCGGTCACCTCGCAGCCGCAGACCACGTTGACGCCCGCTCGCTCCAGGGCAAAGCGCAGCACGTCCAGCACGCTGTTGGCCTGATCGGAAAAGGGATAGACCCGCCCGGCGGAATCCACCGCGGTCAAAAGCCCCAGGGATCGAAAATAGGCCAGGGTGTCCTCTACGGAAAAGCGCTCCAATGCGGCAGCGGGAAATCCCTGGCCGCCGTGGTAACGGGAGGGGGCGGCGTTTACATTGGTGAGGTTGCACCGGCCATTGCCCGTGGCCAAGAGCTTGCGCCCCACCCGCGCCTGCCGCTCGAGAAGCGTCACCTGATTGTGGGGATCCTCCGCGGCTGTAAGGGCGGCGATCATGCCGCTGGCGCCGCCGCCGATGACCAGTACCTTCATGCGCTTGTCTCCCTTCTTGCCGTGGGCACAGTGCCCGTGTCCCACTTAGTATAATATAGAATTGGCCATCTCACAAGAACCATTGCTTTTTTTCGAAAATATGGTACTATGAAACTATGGATAAACAGACGAGAATTGACCGGGTGGCGGAAACGCCGGAGGATCGCATCCTCTTTGCCCGGCTCTATGAAAAACTGACCGGCGCGGAGCGGCGCTCCATTGTGGGCGTGACCTGTTTTCTCGCGCCGCGCGAGCAGGTGCTGCTCCGGCGGATGCTGCCGGATTTGCCCCTCACCTTTTTCGGCGGATACGAGGGCGCGGAGCGGACGATCTGCTGTTACCTGCCGGAATACCTGGATGAAACGTGGCTCCTGAGCGAGGAGAGCCCGGTGGCCGCCGTGCGGGCGACCTACTATGAGAAGGATACCCTCACCCACCGGGACTTCTTGGGAAGCCTCATGGGACTTGGAATCAAGCGCGAGACCGTGGGGGATATCTGCGTTGCGCCCGGCAGGTGCGATATTCTTATCACCCGGGAGATTTTGCCCTACGTGCTGGACAATCTCACCAGCGCCGGACGTACCAAGCTCTCCACCGAGGAGATCCCCCTTGCGGCGGTGCAGCCGCCACGGCAGGCTGTCAAGGAGCGGCGGGATACCGTGGCTTCTCTGCGTCTGGATGCCCTGGTGGGCTCTGGCTTTGGCCTATCGCGGGGGAAGGCAGCCGATCTCATTGCAGCGGGGCGCGTCTCCCTGGATGATCTACCCTGCCTCAAGGGTGACAAGCTGGTGGAGCCTGGGAGTAAGATCTCCGTGCGCGGCATGGGAAAGCTCGTGCTCAAGGATGTGGGCGGCCGCACGAAAAAAGACCGCATCTCTATTTTATTGGAAATTTATTGTTAGGAAGTGCTCCATGGAACAGGAAAAAATCGACCGGATCAATGTACTGGCGCGGAAATCCAAGACCGAAGGACTGACTGAGGCGGAGAAGGAGGAACAGGCAGCGCTCCGCCGGGAATATGTGGCCGCTGTCAAGCGAAACCTCACAGCCCAGCTGGAGAACACCTATTTGGTGGATGAGAAGGGACAAAAGCGAAAGCTCCAGCATAAATGAGTGGCAAGCGGCAGATTTTTCTGCCGCTTGCTTTGTTTATGGATCATATTGCGCCAGGGCTGCCCGGCAGAGCGCCACAAAATCCCGCACCACCCAGTCGGGACTGAGAATCTTGGCGCCATCGCCAAAGCTTGCCAGCCAGGCAAAGAACGGCGGCGAGACGGCGATCTCCATGGTAAAGGTGAAGTGCTCCTGGCCATCGGGTATGAGCATGGTGTCGGCGCCGAAGCGGTCGAGCACCACGCCGGCCAGGCGGTTTGAAAAGCGCATTTTCACATCGGCGGTCTTTCCGCCGAACATACCGAAGACATTCCGGCCATATGCTGCGGCAGTGAGCTTTTTTGCCTCGGGCGTGATGCACCTGGGCTTGCCGGTGGCGCGGATTTCCGCCATCTTGTCCACTCGGTAGTGGGTGATGCCGTGGCGCTGGGAGTGGGCGACCAGATAGTAGTTTTCGTTGTCCCACACCAGGGCGTAGGGGCTGGCCTCGTAGAGTCCCGGCCGAAAATGCCGCTTTCCGTCGGCGCCCCATTCAAAATATCGGAAGGTAATTTGGCTGTTCTGGGCGATGGCCTCTTGGAGCTCGTCTACCAGGTAGTAGATGCTCTCCACCATGGTCTTTACCCGCCCAGAAACCACCACCTGCCGCTTGAGGCTACCGGCCTCGTGACAGCTGGTGAGGCACCCGAGCTTTTCAATGAGTTCCAGGGATTTCTTCGTGGTGAGAAACCGGGAGGACTGCACCGCGTCCACCAGCAGCTTGAGCTCCGGCAATTCAAACGCACGGGAGGCCAGAAAATACCCGCCGTATTTTCCGCTCTTGTGCAGAAGATCCATGCCATATTCCTGTAGGCAGGCAATGTCGCTGTAGATAGCCTTGCGCTCTGCTTCAATGCCGTGGGATGCGAGATATTCCAGCATTTTCTGTACATTGACCGGGTGCCGCTCGTCGGATTCCTGCTCCAATAGCTCTTTGAGATAGAGAAGCTTCAGCTTCTGCCCCTCAGATCTCGCCATGGTTTAACCCCCTTATGAATCGTCTCTTGAGATATCCATAGTATACCATTTCTAATGTACTATAATTGGGACATAAAATCAATTCTGTTGTTGCTCGGAGCAGAAAGGAGGAGGTTCCTGTGGACGCCTTTGTGTTCAAGGGACATATTTGCGACAGCATTGACCGGAATCATCTTCGGATTCTGGAACATCACTATCTGGTCTGCGAGGATGGGAGGTGTAAGGGTGTCTTTCCGACGCTTCCGGCGGCGTATGCCGCCGTGCCTGTGGAGGACTTTGGAGACCGGCTTATTATCCCGGGACTCATCGACCTCCATCTCCATGCCCCGCAGTTTTCCTTCCGGGGGCTTGGGATGGACATGGAGCTGCTCGATTGGCTCAACACCCATACCTTCCCGGAGGAGAGCAAGTACCGGGATCTTGCCTACGCGGATCTTGCCTACAGCCAATTGACGGCGCATCTCATCCGCAGCGAGACCACCCGCGCCTGCCTCTTTGCCACGGTGCATGTCCCGGCCACAGAGCTTCTGATGGAAAAGCTGGAGCAATCCGGCCTCATCACCTATGTGGGCAAGGTGAATATGAACCGCAATGGACCCATGTACCTCATCGAGCCCTCCACCGTGGAGGCCGTGCGGCAGACGCGAAAGTGGCTTTCCGACACGGTGGGACGGTTTTCCCGCACCAAGCCCATCATCACGCCCCGGTTTATTCCCTCCTGTACCGATGACCTCCTCTATCGCCTGGCCGACCTCCGGGCGGAGTTTGGCGTTCCGGTGCAGAGCCACCTCTCGGAAAATTTAGGGGAGATTGCCTGGGTCAAGGAGCTGGTGCCCACGGCCAAGAACTATGGTGACGCCTACCGGAAATTTGGCCTTTTGGGCGGGGACTATCCCTGCATCATGGCGCACTGCGTCCACTCAGACGCTTTGGAGATGGAGTATCTCAAGGAGAACGGCGTCTTTGTTGCCCACAGCCCCGAATCGAATATGAACATTGCCTCCGGTGTGGCGCCGGTCAACCGCTTTTTGGACTATGGCATCAAGGTGGGTCTTGCCACCGATGTGGCCGGCGGCAGCCACGAGAGCATGTTCAAGGCCATGACCCACGCCATCCAGGCCTCCAAGCTCCGCTGGCGGCTTCTGGATCAGTCTGTGGCGCCTCTCACCTTTGACACGGCCTTCTACCTGGCCACCCGGGGCGGCGGCGCATTCTTTGGAAAGGTCGGCGCCTTTGAGGAGGGCTTCGAGATGGATGCCCTGGTGCTCGACGACAGTACGCTGGATCATCCCCAGCCGCTTTCAGTGCGCGAGCGCCTGGAGCGCTTTATCTACCTGGGAGATGAACGCAATCTCTATGCCAAGGTGGTGGGCGGCCGGCGGCTCTTTTGATCGTTTGTTCTACCGATGCTCCAACTGGTTCGACGTACGGAAAGCAAGTGAATGATTTTGTCATCGAAGGGAGGAAACGGTATGCAGCTAATCATTGTGTTGGTGGTCTTTGCCGCCGGACTGGCGCTGGCCTTTGCAGCGTTTAACTATTTCTTTGTCAAGAAACTGCCTGAAGGTACGGAAAAAATGCAGGAAATTGCCGCTGCCATTCGCATCGGCGCCAATGCGTTCATCGCCTATGAATATACGGTTCTGCTGGTGGTCATTCTGATTGTTGCCGTGATCCTTGCGGTGGTCACCATGTGGCAGGCCTCCATTGCGCTCATTGTTGGCGCGGTAATGTCGGGCTGTGCCGGCTTTGTGGGCATGAAAATTGCCACCTATGCCAACGTTCGCGTTTCCAACCAAGCCCGGGAGACCCACGACATTGGAAAGACGCTGAGAATTGCCTTCCGGGGCGGCTCTGTCATGGGCCTTTGCGTGGGCGGCTTCGCGCTGCTGGGTCTTTTCCTGGTCTATCTGATCTTTGGCCTGGGACTGGGACAGCTCTATGTGACCGAGGCCAGCTATACCAACCACCTGGGGCTGAGCTTTATCCCCTTTACCATGACGCTCTCGGGCTATGCCCTGGGCTGCTCCATCGTGGCCATGTTCAACCGCGTGGGCGGCGGCATCTACACCAAGGCCGCCGACATGGGCGCGGATCTGGTGGGCAAGACCGAGGCCAACATCCCCGAGGACGATCCCCGCAACCCGGCCACCATCGCCGACAACGTGGGCGACAACGTGGGCGACGTGGCGGGTCTCGGCTCGGATCTTTTGGAGAGCTATGTGGGCGACGGGATGATGCTGCACTGCGGCGATCCCATCCAGTATTCCAACCTGAACACGAGCTACTGGCAGTCCCATTTCTACGCATACGGCAGACCGCCGTACAACTGATGGAGGTGATGAAGCATCAACATGGTTTCTTACGGGGGCGGTGCCAACAGCACCGCCCTTTTGATTGGGCTGCACCAGCACCGTATCCCGGTGGACCTGATCCTCTTTGCGGATACGGGGGCAGAGCATCCCCACACCTACGCCTATCTGGAGGTGATGAACCGCTGGCTGAAGGACCACGGGATGCCGCCCATTACCAGAGTGTATAAGACTACCCGTGACGGGAAACGCCTGACGCTGGAGGATGAATGTCTGCAAAGTTGCAGCCTACCGTCCATCGCCTATGGCTTCAAGCGGTGTTCCCTGAAACACAAGATCGGGCCGCAGGAAAAGTTCTGCAACCATTATCCGCCCTGCCGGAAGGTGTGGGTGGCGGGCAAACGGGTGGTCAAGTTCATCGGCTACGACGCCGGCGAAGGCTACCGCAGCGACAAGGTGCTGCTGGGGGATCTGGCCGACCCCAAGTACAGCAAGTGGTATCCCTTGATGGAATGGGGATGGACGCGGGACGATTGCATCCGGCAGATCGAAGCGGCGGGGCTGCCCCAGCCGGGCAAATCCTCTTGTTTCTTCTGTCCCAGCATGAAGGCGGAGGAGATCATCCGGCTTCGGGACCACCACCCGGATCTGTTCCGGCGGGCCATCGCGCTGGAGGACAACGCCCGTCCCAATTTGAAAACGGTCCAGGGTCTGGGCCGCAACTACTCATGGAAAGAACGGTTTGGAAAGGAGAATTGCACACATGGCAACTGTTGAAAAAATCCGCCGAGACATCGAAAAGACCAAGGAGAAGATCTCTGAGCAGCAGAAGCGCCTCCGCTCTCTGGAGGCGCAGCTTGTGGAGGAGGAGAACCTGGAGATCGTCCGCATGGTCAAGGCGGTGAAGATGGACAACCGGGAGCTGACGGCCTTCCTGAAGGCATACGCCAGCGGCCTCATCACCCTGCCGGAGGGCATGATGGAGGCGGAGGCGTCGGCTGACCCCGGCGAGAACGAGATGGAGGACGCCGAGTATGAAGAATAAAACGATCATCCGCCTGTTTACGGCGGCTCTGGCCGTGGCGCTCTGTGCCACGGCTTTTGCGGTCCCCGCCTTTGCCGGCGGCGGGGAGGGTGAACCTTACTACACCGAAATGGAGGCAGACCTCACGGAGAATGACGGGACCCCGGAAATCACGGTTTCCGATGATGAAGATACTGCCGGCGGCGATAATGCGGAGGCCGGCGGTGACACCCTGGACCAGCTCACCGAACTGTTGGGCAGCCTGGGAACCGTGACCGTCACCGAGGATGGTATCCTGTTCACCCCCAACCTGGAGGGGCTGGAGCCCCTGCGCACCGGCACCGTGACCACCTGCGGCGGCAATCTGAATGTCCGCACCGGCGCAGGGCTGGACAATGACGCCTTCACCCAGCTTCCCAACGGGGCGCAGGTGGAAGTCATCGGCACCGAGGGCGAATGGGTCAAGGTGCTTCTGCCGGAGCGGGAGGGCTATGTTCATTCCGATTACCTGACCATCACGGATACGGGCAGTTTTTCCCTCTC
>DVGD01000067.1 GCA_018712905.1 Candidatus Avoscillospira stercoripullorum
TCGCCCAATCTTTTGCCCCATCCGTGCAGTTATAAAAGGGGGAAATACATACAGTATTCCCGCCCTTTTATAACTTTCGTATGAGGCAAAATCTTTGGCCGAATGCTCTTGCCAAATTGTGCGGTGCTGCCATAAGTCAAGACCAGTGAAGCTGTAAGATAAAGGTAGACACATGGAAAACCACCATGATGTCTACCTTTTCTTTATGCTAAAATAAAGTAGGAGGTGATAATCATTTGCACTGACTTCTTCCGCTGTACGCCGGAGGGAGGGCAGACCGTAAAGATGCTGAATCAGAACCATCTTAAACAGGACTACCGGGTCAATGCTCGGCCGCCCATTGTCCAGACAGTATAGAGGTTCCACCATGTCGTAAATGCGTGTAAAATCCACTGCTGCGTCTATTTTTCGCAGCAGATGTTCCGGCGGCACGAGACTTTCTGTATCTACAATCTCAAATACCCCGCGCTCCATTTTTCCTCGCTCCAGCATCTTCCTCACCTCTGATCCTATTATACCAAAGATTGTCGAAAAAGCCCAGCTTTCGCTGGACTTTTTCGACAATCTGAAAGCAGGCGGTTTTCCCTGCGCGTGATGTTCAATTTCTGCGGAACCGGGAGAGGAAGTCCTTGGTCTCCTGGCGCTGGGGATCGCCGAAGACCTGCTCGGGGGTACCCTGCTCGCAGATGACGCCATGGTTCATATAGACCACTCGACTGCTCACGTCCCGGGCGAAGGCCATCTCGTGGGTGACCACCAGCATGGTCATGCCCTCCTTGGCCAGCTGCTGCATGACCGAGAGCACCTCGCCCACCATCTCGGGATCCAATGCGGAGGTGGGCTCATCAAAGAGGAGCACCTCCGGCTCCATGGCCAGGGCGCGGGCAATGGCCACGCGCTGCTTCTGGCCGCCGGAAATCTGCCGGGGCTTGGCCTTGATATAGGGCGCCATGCCCACCTTCTGGAGGTAGTTGAGGGCGTTGGCACGGGCTTCCTCCCGGCTCTTTTTGAGCACCTTCACCTGCCCCACGATGCAGTTTTCCAGCACGGTCATATTGTTGAAGAGGTTGAAGGACTGGAACACCATGCCCACGTGGGAGCGGTACTTGGTGGCGTTGAACCCCGTAGCGGCCACGTTTTCCCCGTGGTAGAGGATCTCGCCGGAGGTGGGCGTCTCCAGAAGGTTGATGCACCGAAGAAGTGTGGACTTGCCGGAGCCGGAAGCACCGATGATGGAGGTGACATCGCCCTTTTTCACGGTGAAGTCGATGTCCTTGAGGACTTCATTGGATCCAAAGCTCTTGGAGAGGTGCTTGACCTCTAAAATCACATCCTGCATATTACAGCTCTCCTCTCGTGCTGCTGTTGCGGTTTCTGCGGCTCTTTTTGTTCTGCTCCTGCTTTTCCTTGGAAAGCTCGTCAAAGGGCGTGCCGCGATTGGGGTGGCTGTAGGTACCGGCGGCCATGGTCAGCTGGTCGGCCTGGGCAAGCTCATAGCTGTCCGCACCGTCCAGGCGCTTCTCCAGCCACCGCAGGATAAAGGAAGACACCAGCGTCAGGGTGAGATAGCCGACCATTTCGATGGTGGCGGAGGGGAAATACATCAAATTAATGCCCACGATATAACGGTGGAAGGCAAAGAACTCCACAAAGGTGATGACGAACATCACCGAGGTATCCTTGATGTTGATGATGAAGTTGTTGCCGATCTGGGGCAGGATATTGCGGAAGGCCTGGGGCAGGATCACACTGGTCATGGTCTGGAAGTGGTTCATGCCGATGGCCTTGGCGCCCTCGGTCTGCCCTGGGTCAATGGAGATGATGCCGCCCCGAACCGACTCGGCCATATAAGCGCCCGTGTTGATGGACACCACCACAATGGCCGCAGCCCAGACACTGGGCCACTGGGCGCCGCCGAAGTAGGGCAGGCCGTAGTAGATGAATACCGCCTGGAGCACCATGGGCGTACCCCGGAAGACCTCCACATAGATCCGGATGATGACCCGGATGAGCTTGAGGAAAAAGCGCTTGAGGGGCGGATCCTGTGGCGCATAGGGGATGGTATTGAGCACGCCGCAGGCAAAGCCGATGATGCAGCCGATGACCGTGGCCACCACGGCCAGTATGATGGTGCTCTTGATGCCGTTGAGATACCCAGGCCAATAATTCTTCAGCAGTAGCACAATATCGTGACCCAGGTCTAAAAATCGCTCCATGGGAGCACTCCTTTCCTAAAGCGCGCGCAATCCGGCTCCCAGTTCGGAGTCGGATTTGCGCGGAAAATTCTGTGGGTTAGATCTCGGGCTGGATGGCGATGGCCTGATCCATCAGGGCGTTGAACTGCTCCTCGTTGAGCTGGGAGAGCACCTTGTTGATGGCGTCCACCAGGGCGGTGTTGCCCTTCTCCACGGAGATACCGATGTTCACGTTCTCGGCGCGCTCGGCCTCGTCGGCAAACTGGAAGTCGCCGTCGGTGCCGGAGAAGTTGAGGATCACCAGATTGTCATCCTTAGCCACGGCGCCCATGGCGGTGGGCATATCGGTGCAGATGAAGTCCACGGTGCCGGTCTGGAGCTGCATAATCATGGCAGGCGCCGTCTCAGCGGGGGGCAGGATTTCGGCGTTGGGGATCTGCGGCAGGCAGGAGTCATACCAGATGGTGCCGGTCTGGGCGGTGCAGCTGCCGCCGGAGAGGTCGCTGATGGACTTGGCATCTGCAAATTCGCTGTCCTTGGTGGTGACGCAGACGATGGTGGCATAGAGATAGGGGCCTGCCATATCCACCTGGGTCAGGCGGTCGGCGGTCATGGACTGGCCGGCGATGTTGGCGTCCATCACGCCGGACTGGATGCCGGTGACAAGGCCGTCCCATTCACTGGACACGATCTCCAGCTCCCAGCCGTAGGCTTCGCAGATGCGCTTGGCGATCATCACGTCATAGCCGTTGGCGTAGCCGCCGTCCATGTTGGAGATGGGCACGGCGCCGTTGGAGTCGTCCATCTGCATCCAGTTATAGGGCGCGTAGGCGCACTCCATGCCCACGGTGAGGACGCCGTCCTCCAGGCCGGGGATGGAAGAGGTGTCCTCGGCAGTATAGTCGGGCACATCGGGGATCTCCACCGTGGAGGTGGTGTTGTTGTTGTCCGTGGTGGTCTCACTCTCACCGGCGCAGGCGGTCATGCCCAGCACCATCACAAGGGCGAGCAGCAGTGCTACAAATTTTTTCATTTCTTTCACCTTTCTTCTTTTGATGCATAAAAAAACTGAACCGCTTTGTCAAGCGGTCCATGATAAAACTCATCTTGCCTTTTAAAGGCCAGGGGCTTCCATCGATAGCGCTTCACAAAACTTGTGACAGTCCGAAGGATCTTCTCCTTCGACCCAGCAGAAGGCCGCCAGGCAGCAGCGCTCTGCTTCGGCGGTCTCCCCTTTCCTCCCCGGCGGCTGCCTGGCCTTGCCGAGGGCTACTGATGAAGCCCGCGCCTCTATCTGAGCGATTCAATTTTTTAGTATCCTATCACCGGTTATGGGATCTGTCAACCGATTTTGAATTTTTTGTGAATATTGTCGAATTTGTTCGCATATTCTCCTCAGCAGCTGGAGAGATTGCGCCGCGCGCCATGCCTGAGCCCTGTCACACCCAGGAGAATCACCAGGGGAAACACCGTCGCCACCAGGAGTCCCGCCTTGAGGTTATCCCCCGCCGCACCGGAGACAAAGCCCACCACCGTGGGGCCGGCCGAGCAGCCCAGGTCGCCAAACAGCGCCAAGAGCGCAAAGAGCGCCGTGCCGCCTTTGGGAAGCCGGGCGGCGGCGATGGAAAAGGTGCCCGGCCACATGACGCCCACAGCAAAGCCCGTGAGGCCGCAGCCCAGAAGATTCCACACCGGGTGGGGCAGCAGTGCCGCCATGAGGTAGCTTGCGATACACAAAAGGGCGCAGAGCGCCATGTAGCGCTCCAGCTGAACGCGGCCGGTGAGCTTGGCATGGATGACCCGCGCCATGCCCATGAGTACGGCAAAGAAACACGGCCCCGCCAGATCCCCCACGGTCTTGGACATATGAAGCGCCTTCTCGGCAAAGGCCGACGCCCACTGGCTCATGGCAAGCTCCGACGCGCCGGCGCAGGCCATCAAAAGCGCCAGAAGCCAGAAAAGGCCGTTCTTTAGAAGCGATCCCAGGGGCAGCTGCTCCTCCCGCTCCACCGTTCTCCGAATGGGCACGCGGGTGAAGGCCACGGCATTGACCGCCGGCAGCAGCGCCCAGCAGCAGGCCACATACGGC
The DNA here is from genome assembly GCA_018712905.1 of Candidatus Avoscillospira stercoripullorum. Taxonomy (GTDB): domain Bacteria; phylum Bacillota; class Clostridia; order Oscillospirales; family Oscillospiraceae; genus Avoscillospira; species Avoscillospira stercoripullorum. The sequence goes on from DVGD01000067.1 coordinate 4,285, forward strand.
CAGCAGTCCCGGCCAAAGAGGGTGAAAGCGGCCGTGGTAAGGAGAATCACCGCCACGCAGCCCCAGCAGTAGAAGGAGTGGAGCAGGCTCATGGCCGCGGACTTGTTTTCCGTCGGGCATGCCTCCACGATGGGGCTGATGAGCACTTCGATGAGGCCGCCGCCCACGGCATAGACCACCACCGAGAGAAGCAGCCCCAGATAGGCCGAGGGCAGCAGCCGGGGCAGCAATCCCACGCCTACCAGCCCCACACAGCAGAGCACATGGGCGGCCACCACCGAAACCCGGTAGCCCATACGGTCGACATGCTTGGCTGAGAGTAGATCGGTGAATAGCTGGGTGATAAAGTTCACCGTGACCAGCAGGGTGATCTGCGCCAGGGAGAGGGAGAAGGCCGTTTGCAGCGTCACAAAGAGCAGCGGCAGGAAGTTGTTGACCACAGCCTGGGTGATGTAGCCAGCGTAGCAGGCCAAGATGGTACCCCGGAAAGAAGGGGCGGGTTGTTTCATACGATCTCTCTTTTCTTGCAAAACTGGCAGCAAACCAAACTCATTTCACGGGTCTGCCCGCATCGTCTGGCTTCTGATATTCTAGCATGTCAACGACTCGAAGTTCCGGTTCCTCCGCAGAAATATATAGCTCCTCTGCATCCTGCTGCGCTTTTTGTAATATGGCAATTGCATCCGTCATTGCATGAAATAATACATAATAGAGCTTTTGGTAATCTGCCATTTCCCATTCCTCCTGCCTTGTATGCCCTATATTCGAGCATATTCTATGCCCATTATAACGAACATAATGGACATATGCAAGAAGGTAAGGAGGATCCACACATGATTGTATACACACCGCTTTGGGAAACCATGCGCCGCAAAGGCGTCAGCACCTATACGCTGCGGGAAAAATATAAGTTCAGCGGCAGCACCGTGCAGCGGCTCAAAAAGAACATGTCCGTTTCCACCAACAC
>DVGD01000068.1 GCA_018712905.1 Candidatus Avoscillospira stercoripullorum
GCCTATGCCACCGCCACCACCGCCATTCCGCTGCCCTTTGCCATTTTGCTTGGCTGTGTGGTGGGCGTGATTGTTGGCGCAATCAACGGCATTGTGGTGTCCTATCTGGGCGTTGTTCCTTTCATTGCCACGTTGGGCATGCAGTATGCCGTTCGCGGCGTGGCGCTGGTCTATACCGGCGGCCGTCCCATCAACGCGCTTACGGAGGCGTATACCAACATTGGCAAGGGCTACCTCGGCCCCATTCCCGTACCGGTAGTCATTTTCGCGCTCATTGCTCTGATTGCCTGGTTTGTCCTGTCTCAGACCCAGTTTGGCCGCTATATCTATGCCATCGGTGGCAACGAGCAGGCGGCGCTGGTCTCCGGCCTTCGGGTGAAGTTCCTCAAATTCATGACCTATGTCATCAACGGTGTTACAGCAGCTCTGGCGGGCATCATCCTCTCCGCCCGCGTGGCGGTCGGCTCTCCCACCGCCGGTGAGAGCTACGACCTCTTGGCAATCACCGCTGTTGTTGTGGGCGGTACGTCCAATGCCGGTGGTACCGGCGGCATTGTCCCTTCCATCATCGGTGTGTTCATTGTCACGGTGCTGAACAACGGCATGGATCTATTGGGCGTATCCGGCTATTATCAGAAAATCGTCACCGGCGTTGTGGTGCTGCTTGCTGTCATCATCGACCGCAATAACGTCAACCGCAACCACTAAGTTACCTTGTATTTATATGTATTCACATATGAATAAACCAAATTGAAGAAAAGGAGAATCATGACCATGAAGAAATTACTCAGCATTCTGCTCGCCCTGCTGCTGGTGGCATCTCTCGCTGCCTGCACCACCCCCGCACAGCAAAACTCCGATAATAGCGCTGTCACTGTGATCGACGCCGAGACTGATACGGAAATGGAAGAGGCGGATGATGCCTATACCATCGCCATGATCTACCAGGATCTCTCTCAGGAATTTAATATTTACTTCCAAAATGTGCTTCGTACCCGCTGCGAGGAAGCAGGAATCACCCTTATGGAGTTTGACGGCAAGAGCGATACCGAGACCCAGCTCAACCAGTGCGAAAATGCCATCTCCTCCGGCGTGGATGCTTTGATGTTCATTCCCTATGACAAGGACGGCGCCGCACCCATCATCGATAACTGCAATGATGCCGGGATCCCTGTGATCTGCTGCAATAACGTCACCTCCAACGTCGATGAAGCCACTGCCTATATCGGCGCCAACGATATCGAAGCCGGTATCATGGAGACCGAGTATATTGTTGAGCTCCTTGGCGGCAAGGGCAACATTGCCGTGGTGGAAGGCCCCTTCGGCCACTCTGCCCAGGTCGCCAGACAGGAAGGCATTGAGCAGGTGCTCGCGGATTACCCCGACTGCCAGATCGTGCTGGACGACACTGCCAACTGGAACCGTGACGAGGCCATGGAGCTGGTGGAGAACTGGCTGGCCGGCGGCACGCAGATTGACGCCATCATCTGCCACAACGATATCATGGCCATGGGCGCATTGCAGGCATGCCAGGATTCCAATCTGGACATTCCCATCATCGGCATTGACGCCACCTACGACGCCCTCTGTGCTGTGAAGGACGGCACCCTGGCTGCGGACGTCTATCAGGATGTCTATGGACAGGCGGAGGAGGCCTTCAACGTCTGCGTCCGTATCCTCAACGGCACGGATTATGAGAAGACCACCTATGTGCCCTTCCAGCTCATCACCCAGGAGAACGTGGACGAGTATCTCGAGAATTTCTAAGCCTTTTTGCGAAAAACCAAGCAACTGAATACCTTGATGGCACGGAATTGAGTTTCAATTCTGTGCCATCTTAAATAAGGAGAGATTTATTATGACAAATTATGAATTTTATTGCCCCACCAAAATTCTCTTCGGCCGCGGTATGGAAGAGAAGGTCGGCGAAGAGACCGCCAAGTATGCCAACAAGGCGCTGATTGTCTATGGCTCGGATCGCATCAAGAAGTCCGGCCTATTTGGAACGGTGACGGCTTCTCTGGAAAAGGCGGGCGTATCCTGGTGGGAGCTGGGCGGCGTCAAATCCAACCCCAGAGACGACCTGGTCTATGAAGGCATCGACATCTGCCGGAAGAATGACATTACGTTTGTCCTGGGCGTCGGCGGCGGCAGCGTCATTGACACGGCCAAGGCCATCGGCTACGGCGTGGTCTACGACGGCGACTTCATGGATCTCTACCTGGGCAAGGCCAATCCTGTCTCCTGCCTGAAGGTGGGCGCAGTGCTCACCATTCCCGGCGCCGGCAGCGAGTCGAGCAACGGCTCTGTGATCACCAGTGTCTCCGAGGGACTCAAGCGCAGCTGTGATACCGATCTGGCGCGTCCTGTGTTTGCGGTGATGAACCCCGAGCTCACCGTTACGGTTCCCATGTATCATACCCTGGCCGGTGCCTTTGACGCCATTGCCCATGCCATGGAGCGCTATTTCACCAACACGACCTTTGTGGAGTTTGGCGACCGTATGGCAGAGGGCGTGATGAAGGCCATGATGAAGTACATGAAGCTCATCAAGACCGATCCCACCAACTATGACTACCGGGCAGAGATCATGTGGGGCTGCAAGGCGGCGCAGGACGACTTCATCGGCGTTGGCCGCGAGCAGTGCTGGGAGAGCCACCTGCTGCAGCGCGACGTGGGCTCCATCTGCATGGACTCCTCCCATGGCGCCGGTCTGGCTGTCATTGTGCCCCACTGGATGCGCCATGCCTACAAGGTCAACGTGCCTCGCTTCGCCCAGTGGGCAAATCGAGTCATGGAGGTGGAGATCAACCCGGCGGATCTCGAGGGCACTGCACTGGAAGGCATCGACCGCCTTTCCAAGTTTATCAAGGAAGTCGGCCTGCCCACCACGCTCCGCGAGCTGGGCGTGTCCAGCGAGGCGGACATTGAAGTCATGGCCAAGAAGGCCTTCCCCAATGGCGACGAAACCCTGGGCGGCTTCTCCCACCTGACGCGGAAGGACTTTGTGGAAATTCTCACTGCTGCATTCTAACGAAGCAAGCAACCAATTAGGAGGAATTCAATATGCTGAAGAAAATTGCACCTGTGATTAGCCCCGAACTCATCAAGATCCTCATGGAAATGGGACATACCGACGAGATCGTCATTTGCGACGGCAACATGCCTGCCTGCACCATGGGCAAGCGCGTGGTGCGCCTGGACGGCCACAATGTGCCGGAAATTCTCAAGGCGGTTCTGGATCTCATGCCGCTGGATCCCACCGTGGAGCAGCCTGCTGCCATCTGCCGCTGGGATGGCCCCGATGCGGAGATTTGGGACGTCTATGCCGATATCATCCGCAACAGCGAAGAGGCCGACAAGTTCCAGCATGGCTTCAAGATGCTGCCTCCTGCGGAATTCAACGCTGCTGTGGCCAATGCCTATTGCCTGGTCACCACCTCAGAAAAAGCGCTGGCTGCCAACATCATCCTGCGCAAGGGCTTGATGTAATTGTTCTCCTCTTTCCTTTCCCCGATGCCATACGGCGGCTGAGCCGCCGTATGGCACCTGGGCGGACAATGCAGCTGCCTCCACAGGGGGCACAGCGATATTCCATCTGAGGGAGGCGGAATGATGGTTCAGAGCATCGATCATATTACGATCAACGTAAAAAACCTGGAAGCATCCCGTGCATTCTATGGCGAGCTGCTGGGGCTTGCGGAGCTTTCGCAGGTAGACATGGGCGACCATATCCTCACCTACTATGCCCTGCCCGGCGGCGTCAAGCTGGAACTCATCTCTTATATGTCGGATACAAGGGACTGCACGGCCGGCCTTTTGGAGCGAGGACGGTTCCGCCATCTGGCGCTCCGCGTAGATGACCTGGACGCTCTGGCTGCCCGTCTTAGCGATTTTGGCGGTCGTGTGCTGCAGCCGCCACGTTGGGTGGAGCAGCTGGGCTTTACAGGAATGCTGGCGGAAGACCCCAATGGCTGTGAGCTGGAGTTTCTTACCTGATACTCTGGTCAGGGCATATTCCCATCAAGCGAAAGGCGAAGATGAACCATGGATCAAACGAAAAAACAGTTTTTACAAAAGAAGGCCATGGATATTCGGATCACCGGATTGAAGATGGTGGAGAAGGCGCATTCCGGCCATATCGGCGGTGCGTTTTCCCTGTCTGAAATCATGGCCGTGCTATATTTTGACCAAATGCGCATCCGACCCGAGGAGCCGCGGTGGCCGGATCGCGACAGGTTTGTCCTTTCCAAGGGACACTGTACCGTTGCGCTCTATCCTACGCTGGCACTTCGAGGTTTCTTCGATCTTGCGCTGCTGGATACCTTCCGCCGCGCCGACGGGCATCTGTCGGGACATGCGGAGATGAACCACGTTCCCGGCGTGGATATGTCCACCGGCTCCCTGGGACAGGGGTTCTCGGTGGCGGTGGGAATGGCGCTTGCCGCCCAGCTGGAGCAAAAGGATCTGACGGTCTACGCCGTCCTGGGCGACGGTGAAATCCAGGAGGGGCAGGTCTGGGAGGCCTGCATGTACGCCGGCGCGCACCATCTTGACCGTCTGGTGGCCATTGTGGATTCCAACCGGGTGCAGCTGGACGGCACGGTGCGGGAAATTCTGGATACCGGCGATTTGAAGGCGAAATTTGAAAGCTTCGGCTTTTTTGTCCAGTCCATCGACGGCCACAATGTGGAGGAGATCTCCGACGCACTGAAAAGAGCCAAGGCGGAGCGAGGACGGCCATCCATGATCCTGGCCAATACCGTCAAAGGGAAAGGCGTCTCCTTCATGGAGGGCAAGAATACCTGGCACGGAAAGACCCCGGATGCTGAGCAATTTGCCGCAGCGTTCCAGGAGCTGTACCAGGCGGCAAAAGAAGTGGAGGGCTGAGTATGGCTACAAAAATTGCAACGAGACATGCCTATGGCGATGCCTTGGCAGAGCTGGGAGCCAATCCCAGAGTGGTGGCCTTTGACGCAGATGTCTCCACTTGTACCATGTCGGCCACCTTTGGCGGCCGATACCCGGAACGATTTTTCAATTGCGGCATCGCGGAAGCGAACATGGTCTGCATGGCGGCAGGTATGTCCACCTTTGGCTATATTCCCTTTGTGCACACCTTTGCCATGTTCATGGCGGGGCGATGCTACGATCAGATCCGCAATTCCATCTGCTATCCCGGCCTCAACGTGAAATGTGTGGGCACCCACGCAGGGCTTTCTGTGGGCGAGGACGGCGCCACCCATCAATGCGTGGAGGATCTGGCGCTGATGCGGGCAATTCCCGGCATGACAGTGGTGTGCCCGGCGGATGGGCCGGAGACTGCGGCAGCCGTAAAAGCCATTGCGGCATACAAGGGACCTGTCTACCTGCGGCTGGGTCGCCTGGCGGTGGATACGGTCACGGACATTCCGGGCTATTCCTTTTCGCTGGGGCGTGCTGTGAAGCTCCGGGAGGGCAAGGACGTCACACTGATTGCCACCGGCCTCATGGTGCAGGAGGCATGCAGGGCGGCGCAGCTTCTGGAGAAAGAGGGCATTTCTGCCCGCGTTCTGGATATGCACACCATCAAGCCGCTGGATCGGGAAGCGGTTTTGGCTGCCGCGGAGGAGACGGGCTGCATTGTCACCGCCGAGGAGCACAATATTTTGGGCGGCTTGGGCGGCGCTGTTGCCGAGGTGCTGATAGAGTCACGTCCCACTCCTATGGTTCGCGTGGGCGTGAGGGATTGCTTTGGCCGCTCTGGCAGCGCCCAGGAGCTTTTGAAGCTCTATCATCTCGATGCCGCCGACCTCGTGGCGGCGGCCAAGCAGGCCATTCAGGCCAAGAGGGCATAAGAGCATCGAGTATCATGAATCAAAATATCCTCCCGTCTGGGGAGGATATTTTGACATTTTGGCATTACATCTGCTCAAAGTCGGCGTCCATCACGTCGTCGCCGCCCTCAGGCGGCGTTTGGCTGCCGTCCCGGGGTGTGTAGCCCACCTCTGAGAGAATTTGCTCCAGGGATGTGGCTGCCGCGTCCATGGCACTGGGATCCTTGGACTTGACTGCCTGCTTGGCCTGCTTGACGGCGTCGTTGAGGCGCGCCTTGTTGGCCTTATCCACCTTGACGGCGCCCGCCTGATAGATGAGCTGCTCACAGCGATCCCGGGCAGTGGCCTCGGCGCGGGTCTTGGCGTCCTCCTTTGCGTACTGCTGTGCCTCCCAGACGGCACGGTCAATCTCCGCCTGGCTCATGTTGGATGTAGCGGTGATAGTGATATCCTGAGCCCGGCCGGTGCCCAAGTCCTTGGCCGAGACGTTGACGATGCCGTTGGCGTCGATGGCAAAGGTCACCTCGATCTGCGGCACACCCCGCATGGCGCGGCGGATGCCCGTCAGCTGGAAGCGACCCAGCTCCTTATTCTGCCGCGCCATGGGGCGCTCGCCCTGGAGGACGTGGACGTCCACTGAGGTCTGGAAGTTGGCGGCGGTGGTAAAGATTTGGCTCTTGCGGATGGGGAGGGTGGTGTTGCGCTCAATAATTCTGGTGCATACGCCGCCCACGGTCTCAATGCCCAGGGACAGGGGGGTCACATCCAGCAGCAGCAATCCCTTCACAGTGCCCGAGAGGACGCCGCCCTGGAGGCAGGCCCCCATGGCCACGCACTCGTCGGGGTTGATGCCCTTGAAGGGGAGGCGCCCCGTGACGGTCTGCACCAGCTCCTGCACCGCAGGAATGCGGCTGGAGCC
>DVGD01000069.1 GCA_018712905.1 Candidatus Avoscillospira stercoripullorum
GCCTGGGCAAGAGCCGGGAGGCAAGAGCCAGGACGCTCTTTTGCCTGGTGCGCAGCGTCCTGTAGGGGCGGCGCCCCGCCCGCGGGTCGATCGGAGATCGACCCCTACAGGTGCGGTGCGAATTTCCGGTGCATTCGTAGGGGTCGATGTCCCCATCGACCCGTGCCGCGCAAGCGGCTCACGACCACGCTTCCGGTTTTCCCGTAGGGGCGGGGTTTATCCCCGCCCGCGGGTCGATCGGAGATCGACCCCTACAGGTGCGGTGGGCATTGTAGGGGCGTCCGCGCCTACAGCCCCAGCCTTTGCAACGCCTCGTAAAGCCGCTGCAAGTCGTCATCGCCGTAGAATTCCAGCTCGAACTTGCCCTTGCGCTTGCCCCGGGTGATCTTCACGCCGCGGCCCAGCGCCTTGGAAAGGCTCTTCTCGCACTCGGCGATGTAGTCCACCTCCAGGGGGTTCTTCTCCTCCTTGGGGGGCTTTTCCTTGGCCATGTTCTTGCACATGGTCTCGGCCTGGCGCACCGAGAGGTTTAATGCCACGATCTTCGCCGCGGCCTTCTCCTGCAAGCTCTCCGTGGGCAAGGCCAAAATCGCCCGGGCGTGACCTGCGGTAATGGTGCCCGCGGTGACCATCTGGGCGATGGACGGCGGCAGGCACAAGAGCCTTAAACTGTTGGCCACGGCGGGACGGGACTTGGTCACCCGCTCGGCCACCTCGTTTTGGGTGAGGCCGTATTCGTCCATGAGCTGCTTATAGCCCATGGCCTCCTCCATGGGGTTTAAGTCCTGGCGCTGGAGGTTTTCAATGAGCGCCAGCTCCATGGCCTTGCGGTCGTCTGCCTCGATGACCACCACCGGCACACTGCGCAGTCCCGCCATCCGTGCCGCCCGCCACCGCCGCTCTCCGGCGATGATCTGGTAAAAGCCCTTCTCCCCTTTTCGCACGGTGATGGGCTGGATCAGGCCGTGCTGGGCGATGGAGTCGGCCAGCTCCTGGAGCTCGTCCTCCTCGAAGAGCTTCCGGGGCTGGAGGGGGTTGGGCTCGATCTTCTGCACCGGCAGGCTGGTCACCGGCTCGTCGGGCGCGTCGCCCAGGAGGGCGTCCAGCCCGCGCCCCAGGCCGTGGGACACTTTGGATGCCATCAGAGTACCTCCTTCTCGATGATCTCGGCGGCCAATGCCTCATAAGCGGCGGCGCCGCGGCTATACTTATCATAGGCGCGCACCGGCAGGCCGTGGCTGGGCGCCTCGGAGAGCCGGACGTTGCGGGGAATGACGGTGGCGTAGACCTGCCCGGGGAAGTGGCGGCGCACCTCCTCGGCCACCTGGGCGGAGAAGTTGGTGCGGCCGTCGTACATGGTGAGGAGCACCCCGAAGAGCCGCAGCGTGGGGTTTAGCTTTCGCTTCACCGCGCGAAGGGTGGCCATCAGGTCGGAAAGCCCCTCCAGAGCATAGTATTCGCACTGCACCGGCACGAAAATTCCGTCGGCAGCACACAGGGCGTTGAGGGTCAAAAGCTCCAGGGACGGCGGACAGTCGATGAAGATGAGATCATATTGATCCCGGATGGGCTCCAGCGCCCGGGCGAGGGCGAACTCCCGCCCCTCGCTTCCCACCAGCTCCACGCCGGCGCCGGAGAGCGCCGGGGACGAGGGAATGAGGTCGCCGAAGTCGGTGTGCACCACGGCGTCGGCGGCGGAGGCGCCGTTGATGACCAGGTCGTAGCTGGTGACGCCCTTTCCCTTGGGCGCGCCGAGACCGGAGGTGGCGTTGGCCTGGGGGTCAAAGTCACACAGCAGTACCTTTTTTCCCAGAGCGGTGAGCGCTGCGGTGAGGTTGACCGCGGTGGTGGTCTTTCCCACGCCGCCCTTTTGATTGACCATGGCTAAAATCAGCGCCACAGGTGACGCCCCCTTTCTTTCAATCAGCAAAATCCATTATACGCGCATTGGAGGGAAAAGGCAATGACTATTGGTGTTTCACGTGAAACATTTTAACTACTATACACCGCAGGAAGAATTTGCTACAATGGAATCACATTTTAAATAGGAGGGATCGCCATGAATTTGCAGGAAGTCAAGGCTCGTCTGGAGGAAAATAACTTCACCGTGCAGATCTTTGAGACCAAGGAGGAGGCGGCGGACTACTTAGACAAGGCAATCGACGGCAAGACCGTGGGCATGGGCGGCTCCATGTCCCTGGCGGAGCTGAAGACCTTCGAGCGGCTGAGCACCCACAATGAGGTTTTCTCCCACCAGACCGGCAACGCCGATGAGCAGCGGCGCAAGGCTGCCACGGCAGACGTCTATCTCCTCTCGGCCAACGCCATCGCGGCGGACACCGGCGAGATTTTAAACATCGACGGCACCGGCAACCGGGTCTCGGCGTCGCTCTACGGTCATGAGAAGGTGTACTTCATCGCGGGCAAGAACAAGATCTCCCCGAATTTCGCCGCAGCCTATGAGAGAATGCGCAACGTGGTGGCGCCGAAGAACGCCCAGCGGCTCAAGCGCAAGACCCCCTGCGCCGAGAAGGCCGACAAGTGCTATAACTGCAAGAGCCCCGACCGGATCTGCAACGCCCTGGTGGTACATTATAAATGTATGAAGGGCATGGAGATGGAAGTGGTGCTGGTCAACGAGGA
>DVGD01000007.1 GCA_018712905.1 Candidatus Avoscillospira stercoripullorum
TGAACCGAACCGTTAAAAACGGACAATAGACAAAAGGCCCCCTCATGTAGGATAATAACTACATGAGGGGGTAGTTGTATATGGCAAGAAGATACCAAAAGACACAGGCGCTGCTGCCACAGATCCAGCAGATGTTGAAGGACGGAATGACCCAGCGAGAAGTCGCAGAAGCATTGGGACTTGAAGGTGACCGCCCTGTCCACGCACTACTAAAACGAGAACGAAAGAAGACTGTTCAAGGTGTTCCAAAACCACGAGGGCGGAAACCTGCAAAGACCTTGCAGGAATACAAGTATGAGAACAAGCGGCTGAGGATGGAAAATGAACTGCTGCGGGATTTTCTCTCGCTCACAGAAGGGATGTGAGGCCAAAGTATCAGTATGAGGTTATCTACCGTCACAAGTCAGAATACCCAGTAGCAGTTATGTGTCAGATCTTTGGGGTTTCCCGGAGCGGCTACTACGATTATGTCAAAAGGAAGGGGCAGCCCCAAAAGGATGCCCCTGTGGTGGCAATGCTCCGCCAACATCAAGAGCGCTGCCATCAGACCTACGGTTATCGCCGGATGCACCGCTGGCTGGAAAACCAGGGTATCCATCATGACCCCAAAACGATACTAAGAATAATGAAAAGATACGGGATTCTGTCTGAAATACGCAGAAAGAGGCAATGGCAGAACCTTGGCCAGCAGCTCCATCGGTATAAGAACCTGCTCAATCGAAACTTCCAGGCGTCCAAACCAAATGAAAAATGGGTAACGGACATTTCCTATATCCACACGAAAGAAGGTGTGCTTTACCTATCCATGATCCGAGATCTGTACGACAACAGTATTGTAGCATACAAGACGGCGACACGACAAACCGTCAATCTCGTGCTGGACACCATAAGGTTAGCGATGAAGAAAGAGAAAAAGAAGGTCGCTGCGGAGTTGCAGCTCCACAGCGACCAAGGCTTTCAATATACATCCCAAGCATATTTCAAGCTAACTCAATCTTACGGCATAACACCATCAATGTCAAGAAAGGGAAATCCTTATGACAATGCGATGGCAGAAAACTTCTTCTCAATCTTGAAAACGGAATGTATCTACCGGCACAAACCTCGCTCTTTCCAGGAAGCAAATGAGATGATAGATAGCTACATTCATTTCTATAACAATGAGCGCATCCAGACAAAAACAGGAGTGGCGCCACTGACGCAGCGCCACTCTGCTTAAAACGGAATATTTCCTACATAGGGGCTTTTTTGTACTGTCCGTACAAATTGGGGCAGTTCAAAGGCTGCCGGGGTTTTTCATAGGGTGCGTGCTGTACCACCGTAGGGGCGTAGGGGCGGGGTTTATCCCCGCCCGGGATGGTGCCTGCGTTTTGCGATGCCCTTGCCGGAATCGCAATCGCCACGGGCGGCCATAAAGGCCGCCCCTACATACGAATCCGAGACACCGTGCGACATCAGCGGCGGCATGAGGGCATGCCGCCCTACGGGTGCGGCGGAGTGGCGTGCACTCTGTAGGGGTCGATCTCCGATCGACCCGCGGGCGGCAGATTGCCGCCCCTACGATGCGGTGCACCATCGCGTGTAGGGGCGCATTGTATATGCGCCCGTGCCGGGTTGCGTTTTGCAGGAGGCTCGCGGAAAATGCGGGAGCCCTCGGGCGGATATATAATCCGCCCCTACAGGTGCGGTGCGATTTTCCACCCCATTCGTAGGGGTCGATGTCCCCATCGACCCGTGCCGCGGAGCGGCCTTGCGGCCGCCCCTACGGGGCGGAGTAAAGGTAGACAAAGTAGTAGCTCTTGCCTTCCTCATAGAGCTTGGCCTGCTTCATGGCCTCGATGCTGTCCTCATCCAGAGGCTTCACCGAGAGCTCCACCGAGTAGCCCTCCTCGGCGGGCGGGGCGTCCACGGCGGCGTAATACTGGGAGAGCTCCTCCTCGGTGAGGCTGCTCTCCAAAAGCAGCGCCGCCGTCCAGCCGCCGACGTCGTCCTTGGCCGCGTCCTGCTGCACCAGGGTGGTATCTTCCGGCAGGGCATAGGAAAAGAGCGGCTCGCCAAAGGCATCCAGCGCCTTGTTCTCCAGGTACTTGGGCAGGAGGAAGGCCGCCACCAGCACCAGCAAAATCACCAGCGGCGCAATGACTCTGAGTTTTTCCTTCATGGGTTCAGTCCTTGTCCTTTTTCTTTACAATTAAAATGGTGCAGGCGGCCATGACCACGCTGAGAATCAGCGTGGCAAAGCCCACGGCTCTGACGGCGAAGTCATCGGCATAGAAGGGAAAGAAGTCGAACATGGCGCCGATGTACCAGCCCACGATCACAAAAACAATGGTGCAGACGAGAAATCTCCAAGGCTGCTTCATAAATCCTCCCAGAAAGCACAAGGATCGCTGCGCACCGCAGCGATCCTCTGCTTCTTACACCAATTCGATGACGGCCATTTCCGCGGCGTCGCCCTTGCGGGGCCCGAGACGGGTCACGCGGGTGTAGCCACCATTGCGGTCGGCGTACTTGGGTGCAATCTCACTGAAAACCTTCTTGGCCACATCTTCCTTGGTGATGTAGCCCAGCGCCTTGCGGTAAGAGGCCAGGGTGTTCTTCTTGCCGAGGGTAATCATCTTCTCGGCAATGGGCTGCACTTCCTTGGCGCGGTAGAAGGTGGTCTCGATCTTGCCATTCTCCAGCAGGTAGGTGGTCATGGCTCTGAGCATGGCCTTGCGCTGGTCGCTGGTTCTGCCCAGCTTACGAGTGCCAAACATTGGTATTCCCTCCTTTTTTAAAAAGGTATCGCTTAATTATTGTTGCCGGCAGATTCATCGCTGGCCAGGCTGAGTCCCAGCGCCGCCAGCTTATTCTGCACTTCTTCAAGAGACTTTCTGCCCATGTTGCGCACCTTCATCATGTCTTCGCCGGTTCTGGAGATCAGATCCTCGACGTTGTTGATGTTGGCTCGCTTGAGGCAGTTGAAACTTCTCACCGACAGATCCAGCTCTTCGATGGTCAGCTCCAGCACCTTCGCCCTGGGGGATTCGGCCTTCTCCACCACCGTGGACTTGTTGGCCACGGCCTCGGAGAGATCGGTAAACAGGGAGAGGTGGTCGGAGAGGATCTTGGCGCCCAGGCTCACGGCGTCCCGCGCCGTGATGGTGGAGTCCGTCCAGACCTCGAGGGTGAGCTTATCATAGTCGGTCATGTTGCCCACACGGGTGTTCTCCACCGTGTAGTTCGCCTTGTAGACGGGCGAATAGATGGAGTCGATGGCAATCACGCCAATGGGCATCTGGGGGGTCTTGTTCCGATCAGCGGGAACATAGCCCCGACCATGGCTCAGGGTGATTTCCATATTGAACGTCGCATCGGGTCCCAGGGTGCAGATGTGCAGGTCGGGGTTGAGAATCTCAACCTCGCCGTCGGCCTTGATGTCGCCGGCCGTGACCTCGCACTCTCCCGCTGCGTCGATATACACCGTTTTCACGCCCTGGCAGTGAAGTCTTGCAATGATCTTCTTCACGTTGAGCACAATCTCGGTCACATCTTCCTTGACGCCGGGGATCGTGCTGAACTCATGCTGGACACCGGCGATCTTGATGGAGGTCGCGGCGGTGCCGGGCAGAGAAGACAACAGAATCCGTCTGAGAGAGTTGCCCAGGGTGGTGCCGTAGCCCCGCTCGAGGGGTTCTACGACATACTTCCCGTAGGAGCTGTCCTCAGGGGAGTCGATGCATTCAATGCGAGGCTTTTCAATTTCTACCATGAATAAATACCCTCCTTGCAACTGCGAAGCAACACTGCTCCGCTGCCGATTTCAGCTTACCATTAACGAGGGCGGAGCATTACTTGGAGTACAACTCGACGATCAGGTTCTCTGCAATCTCGAAGTCGATATCGTCTCTTGCGGGCAGGGCGATGACCTTACCCTGGAGATTGTTCTTGTCGCGCTCCAGCCACTTGGGGGCGGCCACGAAAGCGTCGTCTTCCTTGAGCTTCTTGAAGCGGTTGTTGGAGACGCTCTTCTCGCAGACGGCGATGACATCGCCGGTGCTCACCAAGTAAGAGGGAATGTTGACGCGCTTGCCGTTGACGGTGTAGTGGCCATGGTTGACCAGCTGACGCGCCTCGCGGCGGGTGGAGGCAAAGCCCAGACGGTAGACCACATTGTCCAGGCGCCGCTCGATGAGGCTCAGGAGATTCTCTCCGGTGTTGCCGCCCATGCGCTCGGCCTTCACATAGTACATGTGGAACTGCTTTTCCAGGATGCCGTAGACGAACTTGACCTTCTGCTTCTCAGTCAGCTGCAGAGCATACTCGGACTTCTTGGCGCGGCGCTGGCCGCCGGGGTTCTTGTTGGAAGTCTTGGAGTAGCCCATGGCCGCAGGGGAGACACCCAGCGTTCTGCAGCGCTTGAGAACAGGCTGTGTATTTTTTGCCATTGGTGAATTTCCTCCTTCTGCGAATTAAACGCGGCGTCTTTTGGGAGGACGGCAGCCATTGTGAGGAATGGGAGTCACGTCCTTGATCATGGTCACTTCCAGGCCGGCGGACTGCAGCGCACGGATGGCTGCTTCACGACCCTGGCCGGGACCCTTGACGAACACTTCCACGGTCTTGAGGCCACAGTTCTCGATGGCCGCCTTGGCAGCGGTCTCGGCCGCCATCTGGGCGGCGTAGGGCGTGGACTTTCTGGAGCCGCGGAAGCCCAGACCACCGGAGGAAGCCCAGGAAAGGGCGTTGCCGTTGGTGTCGGTGATGGTCACCATGGTGTTGTTGAACGAAGAGCGGATATGCGCAGCGCCCTTCTCGATGTTCTTGCGCTCTCTGCGGCGCTTGACGACTTTCTTTGCATTTGCCTTGGCCATTGCGATATCCCTCCTTTACTTCTTCTTGTTGGCGATGGTCTTCTTCGGACCCTTGCGGGTACGGGCATTGGTCTTGGTTCTCTGACCGCGGACGGGCAGGCCTCTTCTGTGGCGCAGGCCACGGTAGCAGCCAATCTCGGTGAGGCGCTTGATGTTCAGCGCCACCTCACGGCGCAGGTCGCCTTCGATGGTGTAGTGATGGTCGATCACTTCACGCAGGGCAGCTTCCTGATCGTCGGTGAGATCCTTCACACGGGTGTCGGGGTCGATGTTCGCCTTGGCCAGAATGTCCTTGGCGCTCTTGCGGCCGATGCCGAAGATATAAGTCAAACCGATTTCGATTCTTTTGTCGCGGGGCAGGTCAATACCAGCAATACGTGCCATATTAAATAGCGCACCTCCTATCAGCCTTGTCTCTGCTTGTGCTTGGGATTTTCACAAATTACCATGACTCTTCCCTTGCGCTTAATGATCTTGCACTTCTCGCACATGGGCTTCACGGACGGTCTTACCTTCATACTGTTTACCTCCATACGAGACGAATGTCTCTCATTTACTTCTCCATGTGATCCGGCCGCGGGTCAGGTCATACGGGGACATCTGTACCGTGACCTTGTCGCCGGGCAGGATCTTGATAAAGTTCATCCGGAGCTTGCCGGAAATATGCGCCAGAATGGTGTGTCCGTTGCCAATGTCAACGGAGAACATGGCATTCGGCAGTGCATCCACTACGATGCCCTCAAGCTCGATTACGTCGTCTTTTGCCAAGATTTATTAACCCCCTTGGTTTTGACTCATGAATTGTTGACCGAACGCGGCCAAATCCCTTCGTAATTCGCTGTTGAGTACCTTATCGCCGCGCAAAATCTTGTCGGCGACTCTCGATTCAGTCCGAGAGACTCTGCGGACATGTTTCAGCTTCTTTCGTTTGGGATTTTCCAGCTTTCTTCCCCTGCCGTCGGCCAGGAGGACATACCCCTCTTCCACATCTATGACGTAGAAGAACTTGCCCTTGTCCCGGCCTGCCAGGGAAATGATAATGTCCGATTTGGAAATTTCCATATCAAAGACCCTCGGCGACGGTGAGTATTTCCGGTTCGCCATCGGTGATGAGCACAGTATTTTCATAGTGAGCCGCGAGGGAGCCGTCCACCGTGACGGTGGTCCAGCGATCCTTCAGGACACGAACTTCCCAGCCGCCCACGTTTACCATGGGCTCAATGGCCAGGGTCATGCCCTTGACTAAGCGCGGCCCCCTACCAGGAGAGCCGAAATTCGGCACCTCCGGCTCCTCGTGGAGATTCTCGCCTACGCCGTGACCTACGAAGGCGCGCACCACGCTAAAGCCGTTCTTTTCCACGTGGCTTTGAACCGCGTGGGAGATATCGGAGATCCGATACCCCTGCCGGGCGAATTTCAAGCCTTCAAAAAAGCTCTCTTTCGTGACGTCGATGAGCTTTTGTGCCGTTGGAGAGATCCTTCCGCAGGCAAAGGTGGCAGCACAGTCGCCATGAAACCCCTTCCAGCATGCTCCCACGTCCACGCTCACGATGTCGCCCTCTTTGAGCTTGTATCCATCGGGGATGCCGTGGATCACCACAT
Source organism: Candidatus Avoscillospira stercoripullorum (assembly GCA_018712905.1). GTDB lineage: Bacteria > Bacillota > Clostridia > Oscillospirales > Oscillospiraceae > Avoscillospira > Avoscillospira stercoripullorum. The sequence goes on from DVGD01000007.1 coordinate 6,459, forward strand.
CGTTCACGCTGATGCAGGCGCTTGCAGGATAGCCGCTGTAGTGCAGGAAGGAGGGTTTTGCACCCTGCGCCACGATGAAATCGTGGACTGCCTTGTCGATTGCCTTGGTGGTGACGCCAGGCCGCACCATTTCGCCTGCCAAAGCACGCGCTGCCGCGGTAATTTTACAGGCCTGGCGCATCACCACAAGCTCTCGCTCGTTCTTGATTGGTATCATGCTTACATCCCCAGCGCCTTCAGGATATCCCTGGTGGCGTCCTCGATGGGCTGATTGCCCTCGACCAGCTTGAGAATGCCGAGCTTTGCGTAGAAGTCCTTGAGGGGCTCGGTCTCCGCGTGGAACACCTTCAGGCGGTTTTTCACCGTCTCGGGATTGTCGTCCTTGCGGATGGTGAGCGCCCCGCCGCACACGTCGCAGACGCCCTCAGCCTTGGGGGGATTGGCGGTGATGTGGTAGCTGGCGCCGCAGCTGCCGCAGACGCGGCGGCCGGTCATCCGGCTCTCAATCACTTCGTCGAGAATTTCAATGGAGACCACGGCGTCGAAGTGCACGCCGCTCTCCTCCAGGGCAGCGGCCTGGGGGATCGTGCGGGGCATCCCGTCGAGGATGTAGCCCTTCGCACAATCCGGCTGGCTCAGCCGCTCCCGAACGATGCCGATGATGACATCGTCCGGGACGAGCTGTCCGTTGTCCATAAAAGCCTTGGCCTTCAGGCCGGTCTCCGTCTGGTTTTTGATGGCCTCGCGGAGAATGTTGCCGGTGGAGATGGTGGGAATGCCCAGCTTCTTGCTGAGGATCTCCGCCTGTGTTCCTTTTCCGGCGCCAGGTGCGCCCAACAGAATCAGCTTCATGCTGCTACCTCCTTATTCCAGGAAGCCCTTGTAGTGCCGCATGAGCATCTGCGCTTCCAGAGCCTTGGTGGTCTCCAGGGCAACGCCGACAACGATGATGACGGAGGTGCCGCCGATGGCCAGCTGATTGTTGTTCACAATCGCGCCCAGGGCGACAGGCACCAACGCCACAAAGGCCAGATAGATGGCACCGAAGAGGGTGATCTTGCCAATGACCTTGGCGATGAAGTCGGAAGTGGGCTTGCCCGGACGGAAGCCGGGGATGAAGCCGCCGTTCTTCTTCATGTTGTTGGCGATCTCGATGGGGTTGAACTGCACCGCAGCATAGAAGTAGCTGAAGGCGATGATGAGCAGGAAGTAGATCACGCAGTACACGACGCTCTCGTTGGAGAACACGTACTTGTTCATCCAGCCCCAGAAGCCGGTATCGCTGATGCCCACGAAGGCCACAATGGTGGCGGGCAGAGAGACAATGGACTGGGCGAAGATGACGGGCAGAACGCCGGACATGTTGACCTTGATGGGCAGGAACGTGCTCTGGCCGCCGTACATTTTCCGGCCAACCATGCGCTTGGCATACTGCACGGGGATGCGGCGCTCGGAGTTGGTGATGAACACGATGACCACCACGAGGACGGCCACGCCCACCAGGAGCAGCAGCGCAATATACCACTTGAGGGTGCCGGTGGAGAGACCCGTGATGAGGGCGCCCACCTGGCTGGGAATGCGGGAGATGATGCCGGCAAACAGGATCATGGAGATGCCGTTGCCGATGCCGAACTGGTCGATCTGCTCGCCCAGCCACATGACCAGGCAGGCGCCGCCGGTGAAGGTCATGACAATGACCAGGCCGTACAGGAAGCCAGTCTCGGTGAGGATGCCGGAGTTGTTCTTCAGCATCATATAGTAGGCCCAGCCCATGAGGAGGGCGAGACCCAGGGTGGTGTAGCGGGTGATGCGCTCGAGCTTCTTCTTGCCTTCTTCGCCGCCGTCCTTGGAGAGCCGCTCCAGATAGGGAATGGCAATGCACAGGAGCTGGATGATAATGGAGGCGTTGATGTACGGCTGGATGCCCAGGGCAAAGGTGGTTGCCTGGGAGAAAGCCGAGCCGGACATGGCATTGTAGAGGCCGAGGATCGTGCCGGACAGCTCCGCATTGAAGTACTGCGTGAGCATATCCACATTGACATAGGGAACAGGAATGGCCGCGCCCAGGCGGAAGATCAGCAGAATAAAGAAGGTGAAGATGATCTTCTTGCGGAGATCCGCAATTTTCCAGGCATTACGAATTGTGGCAAACACTTACACCACCTCGGCCTTTCCACCTGCCTGTTCAATCTTTTCCTTGGCAGAATCAGAGAAGCGAGCTGCCTTCACAGTGACCTTGGCAGTGACTGTGCCATTGCCCAGCACCTTGAGGCCGTAGGGGCAGTCGTGGAGGATGCCGGCCTCGATGAGCGCGGCGGCATCCACAACGGAACCGTCCTCGAAACGGTTGAGCACCGCGACATTCACAGCGGTGAGGGGCTTGGCGAAGATGTTGTTGAAGCCGCGCTTGGGGATCCGGCGCGCCAGAGGCATCTGGCCGCCTTCGAAACCGGTGCGCACCTTGCCGCCGCTGCGAGCCTTCTGACCCTTATGACCGCGGCCGGCGGTCTTGCCGTTGCCGGTACCGGCGCCACGGCCCTTCCGTTTTCCCACATGGGTCGAGCCCATGACAGGAGCAAGTTCGTTCAGGTTCATGATACTTGCACCTCCTTATGCTTCCTCAGTGACCTTGAGCAGGTAGCCGATCTTGGCGATCTTGCCGCGGGTCTGGGTGTTGTCAGGCTGTACAACTTCCTGACCGATCTTGCGCAGGCCAAGAGAATTGGCAGTGGCAATGTGCTTGTCAAGGCGGCCGTTGAGGCTCTTGACAAGTTTGATCTTCAAATTAGCCATGATAGAGCCTCCTTAACCGACGATTTCTTCCACGCGCTTGCCCCGGATGCGAGCAACCTCTTCCGGGCCACGCAGGGACATGAGACCCTGCATGCAGGCCTTGACCACGTTCTGGGGATTGTTGGACCGAAGGCACTTGGAACGGATGTTGGAAATGCCCACAGCCTCCATCACCGCACGCACCGCGCCGCCGGCGATGATGCCGGTGCCTTCGGGGGCGGGCTTGAGGAGCACCGTACCGGCGCCGAAGATGCCGGTCACTTCGTGGGGAATGGTGGTGCCGTCCAGGGTGATCTTCACCATGTTCTTCTTGGCATCGGCAATGCCCTTGAGGATGGCTTCGGAAACTTCCGCAGCCTTGCCCAGGCCATAGCCGACGGTACCCTTGCCATCGCCGACGACAACCAGCGCGCTGAACTTCATCACGCGGCCGCCCTTGACGGTCTTGGCAACACGGTTGAGGTACACAACCTTTTCGATAAACTCAGGCGCCTCGTGGGCGGCCTGTCTATCTCTATTGTAAGCCATTCTTCTTCCTCCTCCGATTAGAACTTCAGGCCGCCTTCGCGGGCGCCCTCGGCCAGCTCTGCCACGCGGCCATGGAAAATATAGCCGCCGCGGTCAAACACGACCTCTTCAATGCCCTTGGCCTTGGCGCGCTCGGCCACGGTCATGCCGACCTTGCGGGCAGCTTCCTTGTTGCCGGTGGCGCCTTCAAAATCCTTCTCGAGGGTGGAAGCGGAGACCAGGGTGACTCCGTTCACATCGTCGATGATCTGCGCATAGATGTTCGCATTGCTGCGGAACACGTTCAGACGAGGTCTCTCGGGTGTGCCGGAGATCTTGCCGCGCACTCTGGTATGACGCTTGACGCGGGCAGCGTTCTTGTCAAAATTCTTTACCATGATGGCACACCTCCTACTTATTTCTTACCGCCGGTCTTGCCTTCCTTGCGGCGGATGACCTCGGTGGTATACTTAATGCCCTTGCCCTTATAAGGCTCGGGAGGCCGCTTGCCTCTGACCTCGGCTGCAAACTGGCCGACCTTCTGCTTATCGATGCCATGGATGATGATCTTGTTGGGGGTAGGAGCCTCGATGGTGATATCCTCGTTCTCCTCCACCGTCACGGTGTGGGAGAAGCCCAGGTTCATCACGAGCTTCTTGCCTTCCTTCTGCACACGGTAGCCGACACCGTTGACGTCCAGCTCCTTCTTGAAGCCCTCAGTCACGCCGACGACCATGTTGTGAAGCAGTGTGCGGCTCAGGCCGTGCAGGCTCTTGTTCAGCTTCTCATCGTTGGGACGGGTGACATGCGCCACGCCGCCGTCCACGGTGATGGTCATATTGGGATGGAATGCTCTCGTCAGAGTACCCTTGGGACCCTTCACGGTGACCACATTGCCATCAGCAACGGTGATCTCCACGCCTGCCGGTACGGTGATAGGCATTTTGCCGATTCTAGACATAATGTTATCCTCCTTCTTACCAGACAAACGCCAGGACTTCGCCGCCGACGTGGTTGGCACGAGCCGCCCGGTCGGTCATGACGCCCTTGGACGTGGAAATGATGGCAATGCCGAGACCCTTGAGCACGCGGGGCAGCTCATCGGCGCCGGCGTACACCCGCAGGCCGGGCTTGGACACGCGGCGCAGGCCGGTGATGACCTTCTCTTTGCCGGGGAGGTACTTGAGGGCAATGCGGATGACGCCCTGGGTGCCGTCCTCGATGACCTGGAAGGACTTGATGTAGCCCTCATCCAGGAGGATCTGGGCGATGGCCTTCTTCAGGTTGGAAGCAGGCACATCGACGCTCTCGTGCTTGGCCGAGTTCGCATTCCGGATACGGGTCAGCATATCGGCGACGGGATCAGTGATTTGCATGGGATTTATTCCTCCTATTTAGAAGTTACAGGGATGTTCCCTGTGAAGACGGCAGGGTATCAGAAGAATGTGAACCGAAAGTGTTTGACGCCCCGGCTCCATCTTCTTCTGACTTCTGACGCCTTTTTGACAGTTTGCCTTCCTTACCAGGAAGCCTTCTTCACGCCGGGGATTTCGCCCTTGTAGGCGAGCTCCCGGAAGCAGATACGGCAGATGCCGTAGTCACGCAGATAAGCATGGGGCCGGCCGCAGATCTTGCAGCGGTTGTAGTGGCGGGTGGAGAACTTGGGCTCAGCCTTCTGCTTGAGAATCATTGCTTTTCTAGCCATTTTCGTCTTCCTCCAATCAAGCGTAGAAGGGGGCGCCGACCTGGGTCAGCAGCTCCTTGGCTTCCTCGTCGGTGGTGGCGGTGGTGCAGATGCAGATGTCCATGCCGCGGATCTTGTCCACCTTGTCGTATTCGATCTCGGGGAAGATCAGCTGCTCCTTAAGACCCATGGCGTAGTTGCCGCGGCCGTCGAAGGAGTTGGGGTTGATGCCGCGGAAGTCGCGGACACGGGGCAGCGCCACGTTGAAGAGGCGGTCGAGGAACTCCCACATCTTGTCGCCGCGGAGGGTGACCTTCACGCCGACGGTCTCGCCTTCACGCACCTTAAAGTTGGCGACGGACTTGCGCGCCTTGGTGGTGATGGGCTTCTGGCCGGTGATGGTGGCGATGTCCTTGCAGATGGCCTCGATCTCCTTGGCATTGTTCTTGCTCTCGCCGCAGCCGACGTTCACAATGATCTTGCTGAGCTTGGGGATCTGCATGACGCTCTTGTAGCCAAACTTCTTCATGAGAGCAGGAGCGATCTCTTCGGTATACTTTACTTTCAGTCTAGCAGCCATTTCTTGCTCCTCCTACTTACATGGTAGCGCCGCACTTCTTGCAGACGCGAACCTTCTTGCCGTCCTCGACCTTGGAAGCCACACGGGTGGGCTTGCCGCACTTGGGGCACACCAGCATGACCTTGGAGACGTACATGGGGATCTCCCGGCGGACAATGCCGCCCTCCTCGCCCTGCTTGCGGGGCTTCACATGGCAGGTAGCCACGTTGACGCCTTCGACGACGACCTTCTTCTCAGCGGGCATGGCGGTGAGCACCTTGCCCTCCTTGCCCTTGTCCTTGCCGGACAGAACCACGACCTTGTCGTTCTTCTTGATATTCATTCTCAGCTACCCCCTTAGATGGTTTCGGGCGCCAGAGACAGGATCTTCATGAACTCCTTGTCACGAAGCTCTCTGGCCACCGGCCCAAAGATACGGGTGCCTCTGGGGTTCTTGTCCTCCTTGATGAGGACGGCGGCGTTCTCGTCGAAGCGAACGTAGGTACCGTCGTTGCGGCGGACGCCCTTCTTGCTGCGGACGATGACGGCCTTGACCACATCGCCCTTCTTCACATTGCCGTTGGGGGCAGCCTTGCGCACGGAGGCGACGATGACGTCACCAATGTTGCCGTACTTGCGCTTGGAACCGCCCAGCACACGGATGCACTTGATTTCCTTGGCGCCGGTGTTGTCGGCAACCTTCAGATAACTTTCCTGCTGAAGCATGATTGCTGACCTCCTTACTTCGCCTTCTCAATGATTTCGACGAGGCGCCATCTCTTGTCCTTGGAGAGGGGACGGCACTCCATCACGAGAACCGTGTCGCCGGTGCCGGCGAGGTTCTTCTCGTCGTGCGCCTTGAGCTTGTAGGTTCTCTTCATGATCTTCTTGTACAGCGGATGCTGCACGCTATCTTTGACCGCGACCACGATGGTCTTGTCCATCTTATCGGAGACGACCGTGCCGACCCGGGTCTTGCGGAAAGCTCTGTTCATTTCGCTCATATTCGCTTACCTCCTTAGGCTTCGGGCCGAAGCTCCTTTTCACGTAAAATAGTTTTGACTCGGGCAATCTCCTTCTTGACGGCTGCGATCTGCAGGGGGTTGTCAAGCTGATTGGTCGCGTGCTGCATTCTCAGGGTGAACAGATCCTTCTTGAGGTCTGCCAGCTTGGTCTCCAGCTCAGCGGAGGACATGCTGCGGATTTCTTTTGCCTTCATCTTATTCACCACCATTCACGTTATCCAAGTCTTCCTTGGCCACGATCTTCGTCTTGATGGGCAGCTTGTGCTGGGCAAGACGAAGGGCTTCACGGGCGACATCCTCGGAAACGCCGCCAATTTCAAACATCACCTTCTGCGCCTTGACCACGGCAACCCAGTACTCGGGAGCGCCTTTACCGGAGCCCATACGGGTACCCAGTGCCTTGGAGGTCACGGGCTTGTCGGGGAAAATCTTGATCCAGACCTTACCGCCACGCTTGGTGTAACGGGTCATGGCCACACGGGCGGCCTCGATCTGGTTGCCGGTGATCCAGCCGGGCTCCATGGCCTGGATGCCGAACTCACCGTAGGAAACCTTGTTACCGCGGGAGGCAACGCCGGTCATGCGGCCTCTGTGCACTCTGCGGTACTTCACTCTCTTGGGCATCAGCATTAGCGGTTGCCTCCTTCCTTGCGGTCATAGGGTCTGCGCTCGCCGCCATTGTTATTGTAGGGACGGCGGTTGTTGTCGCGGCGGTCGCCACCGTTGCGGCGGTCACCACGGCGGTCGCCACGGCGATTGTCGCGGTTATCGCGGCGCTCGCGGCGGGCGGGCTCGGGATTGGCGGCGCGGAGGGTGGAGTTGAGGACTTCGCCCTTGTAGATCCACACCTTCACACCGATGCGGCCATAGGTCGTGGCAGCCTCGGCGAAGCCGTAGTCGATGTCGGCACGGAGGGTCTGCAGGGGGATGGTACCCTCGTGGTAGGACTCGCTCCGGGCGATTTCAGCGCCGCCCAGACGGCCGCCGCAGGAGACCTTGATGCCCTTGGCACCCAGGCGGGTGGCACGCTGCATGGCCTGCTTCATGGCGCGGCGGAAGCTGATACGCTTCTCCAGCTGAGCAGCGATGTTCTCGGCCACCAGCTGGGCGTTCAGGTCGGGGCTGCGAACCTCGACAATGTTGAGAGCAACGGTCTTGCCGAGCTTGGCCTCCACCAGCTGGCGGAGCTTCTCGATCTCCTGGCCGCCCTTGCCGATGACGACGCCGGGACGGGAGCAGTGGATGTTGATCTTGACCTTGGCATTGTCTCTTTCGATTTCGATCTTGGCGATGCCGGCGGCATAGAGGGTGGACTTGAGGTACTTACGGATGTTGTAGTCCTCGACGATGAGATCACCGACTTTGTCGTTACGGGCATACCAACGAGAGTCCCAATCTTTGATCACGCCAACGCGCAATCCATGGGGATTAACTTTCTGTCCCATAGTTACCTCCTGCTTACGCCTTCTCGCTCACACCGATGGTGATGTGAGTGGTTCTCTTCAGAATACGATTGTATCTGCCCCGGGCTCTGGGCATGCCGCGCTTGAGGACAGGGCCGGGATTTGCAACAGCAGTGGAAACATAGAGCTTTTCGGCGTCCATGGCGTTGTTGTTCTCTGCGTTGGCGACGGCGCTTCTCAGGAGCTTGAGCACGGGCTCGGAAGCAGCCTTGGGAGTCTGCATCAGGTAGGCAGACGCGGTCTTGACGTCCTTGCCGCGGATGAGATCGCACAGGATCTTCACCTTACGGGGAGAAACGCGCAGGTATTTGAGATGAGCTTTCGCTTCCATATCTTGCTTCCTCCTTATTTCGCGTTGGAGGTCTTGCTGCCGGAGTGACCTCTGAAGGTTCTGGTGGGGACGAACTCGCCGAGCTTGTGGCCGACCATATCTTCCGTCACATAAACCGGCACATGGCGACGGCCGTCGTGCACCGCGATGGTGTGACCGACGAAGGAGGGGAAAATGGTGGAAGCTCTGGACCAGGTTTTCAGAACTTTCTTCTCGTTCTTATTGTTGAGCTCATCGATGCGCTTGAGAAGTTCAGGCGCAGCGAAGGGGCCTTTCTTAATGCTTCTGCTCATGTTTGATCCTCCTTACTTGCTGTTGCGGCGCTTGACGATGAACTTATTGGTGGGGTTCTTCGTCTTGCGGGTCTTGAGGCCCATGGCCGGCTTGCCCCAAGGAGTGACAGGGCCGGGACGACCCACAGGGCTCTTGCCCTCGCCGCCGCCGTGGGGGTGGTCATTGGGGTTCATAACAGAGCCGCGCACCGTGGGACGGATGCCCATGTGGCGCTTCCGGCCGGCCTTGCCGATGTGGACATTCTCGTGGTCGAGGTTGCCCACCTGGCCGATGACGGCGGTGCAGTTGGTGCGGATATACCGAACCTCGCCGCTGGGCAGACGAACCTGGGCGAGTTCGCCCTCCTTGGCCATCAGCTGGGCAGCGGCACCGGCGGAGCGCACCAGCTGGGCGCCGCGGCCGGGGTTGAGCTCGATGTTGTGGATCACGGTACCAACGGGGATGTTGGCGATGGGCAGGCAGTTGCCGGGCTTGATGTCAGCCGCGGCGGAGGAGACGACCACGTCGCCGGCCTTGATGCCCACGGGAGCCAGGATGTAGCGGAGCTCGCCATCCTCATACTTCACCAGGGCGATGAACGCGGAGCGGTTGGGGTCGTACTCGATGCGCTGCACGGTGGCAGGCATCTCCATCTTGTCGCGCTTGAAGTCGATGATGCGGTACTTGCGCTTGTTGCCGCCGCCGCGATGGCGGACGGTGATTCTGCCGTAGCTGTTGCGGCCGGAGTTCTTCTTCACGGAGTCCAGCAGGCTGCGAACGGGCTTGGCTTTCTTATCCACTCCGTCGAAGGCGGAAACGGTCATGTTTCTTCTCGACGGGGTATACGGCTTAAAAGATTTGATCGCCATATTGCGTTACACTCCTATTCTGAGATTGAATTAGACCATGCCTTCGAAGAACTCGATGGTCTTGGAATCGGCAGTCAGCTTGACCATGGCCTTCTTGTAGCTGGCGCGGCGGCCGGCGGGAGCGGCGCCCTGGCGCTTCATCTTGCCATCCATGCGCAGGGTGTTGACCTTTTCGACCTTCACGCCGAAGATCTCCTCCACTGCCTTCTTGATCTCGCTCTTGTTGGCGTCGACGGCGACCTTAAAGACGTACTTCTTCTCTTCAGTGGCCTCCATGGACTGCTCGGTGATGACGGGCTTGAGAATGATATCGTAAGCGTTCTTCATTACGCGAACACCTCCTCAATCTTGGCCAGGGCAGCCTGGTCGAGAACCAGCTTCTTGGCGTTGAGAATGTCGTAGACGTTGATGAGGTTGGCGAAGGTGACCAGCACGCCGGGGATGTTCCGTGCGCTCTTGACCACGATCTGATCGTTCTCAGCGGTGACCACCAGGGTCTTGCAGTCGGCGCCCACGGCGCTGAGGAAGTTCTTGAAGGTCTTGGTCTTGATGGAGTCCATCTTGATGGCGTCGATGACAACCACATTCTCCTCCTGCGCCTTGGCGCTGAGGGCGGACTTGAGGGCGAGACGCTTGACCTTCTTATTGAGGGTGTAGCTATAGTCGCGGGGCTTGGGGGCAAAGACGACGCCGCCGTGGGTCCACTGGGGAGCCCGGATGGAGCCCTGACGGGCACGGCCGGTGCCCTTCTGGCGCCAGGGCTTGATGCCGCCGCCGGAAACCTCGGCGCGGGTCAGGGCGGACTGGGTGCCCTGACGGCAGTTGGCCAGGTGGTTCTTCACCACGTCGTGGACAACAGACTCGTTGGGCTCGATGCCGAACACAGCTTCGGAGAGTTCGATCTCGCCGACCTGCTTGCCGGTCATATCATAAACGTTAGTCTTAGGCATGATTTACGCTCCTCTCCTTAGCGGTTTCTCGCGGAAGCCTTCTGCGGGTTGACGCGGGCGGAAGCCTTCTGCGGGTTGGTGCTGATGCCAGCGCCGGCCTGCTTGACGCGGTTGTTCTTCACGGTGTTCTTGATGCACACGATCCCGCCCTTGGGGCCGGGGATGGCGCCGCGCACCACAACCATGTTGAGCTCTGCGTCCACCTTCACCACATCCAGGTTCTGGATGGTGACCTGCTCGACGCCCATCTGGCCTGCGCCGATCTTGCCCTTGAAAATACGGGAAGGATCCGAGCAGGAGCCCATGGAACCGGCATGACGGTGGACAGGGCCGCCGCCGTGGCTGGTGGGAGTTCTCTGTGCGCCCCAGCGCTTGATAACGCCCTGGTAGCCATGGCCTTTGGAGATGCCGGTCACATCGACCTTCTCGCCGGCAGCGAAGACGTCAGCCTTGACGGTGTCGCCCACGTTCATGTCGGCAGCCTTCTCCAGGCGGAACTCCTTGAGGAACTTCTTGGGAGCGACCTCAGCCTTCTTCAGGTGGCCGAGCTCCGGCTTGGTGAGCTTGGACTCCTTGACGTCCTGGAAGCCCAGCTGCACCGCGCTGTAGCCGTCGCGCTCGGTGGTCTTCTTCTGCACCACGACGCAGGGGCCGGCTTCGATCACGGTGACCGGAATGACTTTGCCGCTCTCATCGAAGATCTGGGTCATGCCCACTTTTTTGCCGATGATTGCTTTCTGCAGTTGCATTTGTGTTTCCTCCTATTTTAAGGTTATTGGTTGAAAGACATAGCCATTGGGAGCCATTGGTCTTCCAACATGACCCGTCCGTCCTCTTATCGTGACGGACCGTGGCGGGCAGCTATAACGGGTATCGGTTGAACCGATCTTTGGCCTTTCACGAACCGCGGCGACAGGCCGCACAGCATTTGCGGTGTGCCGTCTTGGTTTGGGGAAGGCCGCCCAATCACAGCTTTATCTCAATCTCAACGCCAGCGGGGAGGTCGAGGCTCATGAGGGCTTCCACGGCCTTCTGGTTGGGGTTGAGGATATCGATCAGTCTCTTGTGGGTCCGGCGCTCGAACTGCTCCCGGGAGTCCTTATACTTGTGGACAGCGCGAAGGATGGTGACAACTTCCTTCTTGGTGGGCAGGGGGATGGGGCCGGAGACGGAAGCGCCGTTGCGCTTGGCAGTCTCGACGATCTTCTCAGCGCTCTGATCGATGAGCTGATGATCGTAAGCCTTCAGCCGGATGCGGATCATTTCCTGGTTTGCCATAATTGGTGTTTCCTCCTTGATACGTACTCAGTGATGTTGTCCCTGGGTACGGTCGAGAACCTTTATCCGCTAGGCCGTGTGTATCACTCCGCCCCACAGAAAAAGGCCGACATTTGCCGGCCGAACATCCGAAACGCGGCGATATACTCCGTAAATCGCCCGCAGATCGTGGTTCTCAGCCGCCCGATGACCGGACATACTCTGCGGAAGTTACCGTGTTGCCACGCAATCTCCCGCTTCATCGCATACTGCGCCTGCTAATTCTTTACACGCGCTAGATAATAATACAAGAAATCCCCCTTCCTGTCAAGGGGGATTTCTCTGTTTTTTATAATTTTTTGAAGAAATTTTCTGTGAAAATGCCAAGGGATTTTCCCCGCACCATGTAGGGGCGGCTGGGATTCCCGTAAGTCTCCCGGTGATGCACCGGCTCTGTAGGGCGGCATGCCCTCATGCCGCCGCATATACCAGGCCGCGAAAGCGGCACGGACGCGCGCGCCCCTACACCCAGGCCGGTAATGCGCCGCATCGTAGGGGCGGCAATCTGCCGCCCGGCGGCCTCTTGGCCGCTTCGCGGCACGGGTCGATGTGGGCATCGACCCCTGCTTAGTATGCCACGCCCCAGTAGATCATGGTCTTGGCGGGCTTGCCGCAGATGGGGCACACGTCGCCCAAATGCTCCTGGGTGAGGGGCATGCACCGGGAGGACATGCCGGCCTCCTCCTTCATCTTGATTTCGCAGGCCTCGTCGCCGCACCACATGGTCTTGATGAAGCCGCCGTGCTCCTTTTGAAGCTGCTTGGCCTCCTCCAGGGAATAGGCGGGGTAGATGTTCTCCTCCAAGTTCTTCTTGGCCTTGTCGTACATCTGCTGCTGCACCAGCGCAAGCTGCTTGGCGGCCTCGGCCTCCACGTCCTCGAGCTTGACAGTGATCTTCTCGCCGTCGGTGCGGCGCACCAGGATGCACTGGCCGTTCTCCAGGTCTCTCGGGCCGCATTCCACCCGCAGGGGCACGCCCTTCATCTCATACTGGGCGCACTTCCAGCCCATGGAGTTGTCGGACTTGTCGGTCTTCACCCGGAAGCCGGCCTTCTTGAGCCGCTCCTCCAGCGCCGCCGCGCCCTCGAGGACGCCGGGCTTGTGCTGGGCGATGGGCAGGACGATGATCTGGATGGGGGCGATCTTGGGCGGGAGCACCAGGCCGTTGTTGTCGCCGTGGGTCATGATGACCGCGCCGATCATTCGGGTGGTGCTGCCCCAGGAGGTCTGGTAGGGGTGCTGGAGCTTGTTGTCCCGGCCGGTGAAGGTGATGCCGTAGGCACGGCTGAACTTATCGCCAAAGTAGTGGGACGTGGCGCCCTGGAGCGCCTTTCTGTCCTTCATCATGCACTCGACGGTATACGTTGCCTCAGCGCCGGCAAACTTCTCCTTGTCGGTCTTGCGGCCGGGCACCACGGGGATGGCCAGGACGTTCTCAAAGAAGTCGGCATAGCAGCGAAGCTGCTGCATGGTCTCGTTCTGGGCTTCCTCGGCAGTCTCGTGGATGGTGTGTCCCTCCTGCCACCAGAACTCGCGGCTCCGCAGGAAGGGGCGGGTGGTCTTCTCCCAGCGGATGACGCTGCACCACTGGTTATAGAGCATGGGAAGCTCCCGGTAGGTCTGGAGGGTATTGGCCCAGAAGTCGGAGAACATGGTCTCGGAGGTGGGGCGGAAGGCCAGGCGCTCTTCCAGCTTCTCGTTGCCGCCATGGGTGACCCAGGCCACCTCGGGCGCGAAGCCCTTGACCAGCTCGCCCTCCTTCTTGAGGAGGCTCTCGGGAATCAGCACAGGCATGGCCACATTCTCATGTCCCGTCTCCTTGAACATGCCGTCCATGATCTTCTGCATGTTCTCCCAGATGGCGTAGCCATAGGGACGGAGGATGGTAAAGCCCTTGACGCTGGAGTACTCCACCAGTTCCGCCTTGCGGCAGATGTCGGTATACCACTGGGCAAAGTCCACCTCCATGTCGGTGATCTGTTCAACCTTTTTCTCTTTTGCCATAGTATGGTTTCCTTCCTTTCGGTGCCCAGCGGGCCGAAATTAGCAGTTTAAAGTCTATGTTCTATTTTATCACACCTGTCAATCCCTTTGGCATACAATGAAGTACTTTCTAATAAAAGGAGCCGCGCCATGGATGAATTTTTGATCTGCCTGGATCCCATCACCGCCCGCTTCTACGACCGCATCGCAAGAAGCGTCTGCCGCACCACCGAGGAGGTCTTGCAGGATGCCCTCTTCAAGCTGGCCGGAGAGCTGTCCCTCGAATCTCTGGCCAAATCCGGCAGAGATTCCACAAGGGACTGATTGCATTCCCCGCCTGTGCTCAGTATAATGGAGGTGACTATACTGCGAGGAGAATGAAGCCATGAAATCCATTCGTGACATCTATAAAATCGGGAAAGGCCCCTCCAGCTCCCACACCATCGGCCCTGAACGCGCCGCCAAGCTCTTTAAAAGCGAGCACCCCGAAGCCGACAGCTTCCGGGTGGTGCTCTACGGCTCTTTGAGCAAGACCGGCCGGGGACACGGCACCGACCGGGTGCTCCAGGAAGTCCTCTCTCCCCTGCCCACGGAGATCATCTTCAGCGAGGAGATGCCCCATGACGTCCACCACCCCAACACCATGGACTTTTTCGCCCTCCGTGATGGCCGGGAAGCCGCCACCATGCGCGTTCAGTCCATCGGCGGCGGCGACATCCACATCGAAGGCCGCGACGACCTGGAGCTGCCCGAGATCTACCCGGAGAACTCCTTCGCCGAGGTGGAGCAGTTCTGCCGCTTCCGGGGTCTCGACCTGGCGGAGTACGTGGAGATCAACGAGGGCGAGGACATCTGGGAGTTTTTAGACGAAATCTGGCGCACCATGAAGCGCTCGGTGGAGGAGGGGCTCATGACCGAGGGCATGCTCCCCGGCGGCCTCAAAGTGGAGCGCAAGGCCAAGATGCTCTTTGAACACCCGGCGCCCAACGAGGTGCCCCAGGTGCGGGAGTGCCGTATCGTCTCGGCCTACGCCTTCGCCGTCAGCGAGCAGAACGCCGACTGCGGCACCATCGTCACCGCCCCCACCTGCGGTGCCTGCGGCGTGCTGCCCGCCTCCCTGGTCTACGTGCAGCAGCAGCGTCATTT
>DVGD01000008.1 GCA_018712905.1 Candidatus Avoscillospira stercoripullorum
ACGCTGTGCGGATTTTGAAACTTTCAAAAAAGTTTCAAAATCCTGTTTGATTGAACGCGCGGTGGGCTTTTTGCCCCCCGCACACACCCCCCGCTGCTCTGTCTCATCAGTCTTCTGCGGGGTTTTTCAACAGTCTGTTTCTTGTGTCAGGAGGTTTTTTATGCGTCCAGATACCTTTGATCCCCATTCCCCGCCGGTCATCACCCTGGAGATGATCCACGGGGCACAAAAGCACCTGATTTCCACCTGCATCATCACCTTTTCCCATGTACTCTTCGACGCGGTGCTCTCCTCCTTCCCCTGCCGGAGCATCGCCGAGATTCCGGCCTGCAACGGCAACACCCCCATCTACGCCTTCCCCTTTCAGGGAAAGGAAATCGGCATCTTCCTCTCCCCCATCGGCGCCACGGCGGTGGGCACCTTTGTGAGCGAAGCCAACTGGATCACCGGGGCAGAGCGCTTTGTGATGTTCGGCTCCGCCGGGTGCCTCAACCGGGAGGCAACCCTTGGGAAGCTGGTGGTGCCCACCGAGGCCTACCGGGATGAGGGGATTTCCTACCACTATGCGCCGGCCGCGCCCTATATTAAGCTTCCCAACGCGCCCCGGGTGGCGGCGCTGCTGGAGGAATGGGGTGCGCCCTATGTCGCCGGGCGGGTCTGGACCACCGACGCCATCTACCGAGAGACCCGCTCCAAGGTGGAAGCCAGGAAGGCCGAGGGCTGCCTGGCCGTGGATATGGAGGTGGCCGGCGTGCAGGCCGTTTGCAGCTTCCACGGCTTCCAGCTCTACTGCTTTTTGATGACCGGAGACGTGTTGGATCTGCCCGAATGGGACGTGGCAGAGCTGGGCGAGGCCAACCACAGCATGGGGAACCTCAAACTGGCGCTGAAGCTCGCGGCGGCGCTATAAGGAAGCACTGGGTCGATCTCCGAGCGACCCGCGGGCGGGGATAAACCCCGCCCCTACGAGAAATCCGAAGGCGTGGCCGTCCGCTTGCCTGCACCGGGTTGATGAGGACATTGACCCCTACAGGTGCGGCAATGGACGGTGGTTCTGATCCCCTCCGGCATGGCTTTGCCATGCCACCTCCCCTTGGGCACCAAGGGGAGGCTTTGCGCCGCTTATGCGGCGCGGGTCGATTAAAGATCGACCCCTACAGTGCGCAAAATCCGGCAGACCAGATGGCCTGCCGGATTTTGTTATGCTTCTTGCAGTGCTTCCATGACCTCTTTCCGGTAGGGAATGGAGGGCACGGCGCCGCTGCGGGTGACGGCAATGGAGGACGCCTTGGCGCTCATGCGCAGGATGTCGGGAATGGGCATCCCCTCGGTGAGTCCTGCCAGGAAGTAGCCGGTGAAGGTATCTCCCGCCGCGGTGGTATCCACGGTCTTCACCGGGAAGATGGGCTGGAAGTACGTCTCGGCCTTGTCGGCATAGATGGCGCCGTCCTTGCCCAGGGTGAGGACAATCCGGGCGTGGGGAAACTTCTCCAGCATGACCTTGAGAATCTCCTTGGGGTCGGTGGAGCCGGAGATCTGCGCGCCCTCCACCTCGTTGAGAAGGAAGATGGAGATCTTGGTCATGTCCACTGCATCGAGCTTTTCATTATAGGGCGAGGGATTGAGGGCAATCACCATACCCTTCTCATATGCCTTGTCCACGATATAGGGCAGGAGATTCACCTCGTTCTGGAGGAGGAGAATATCTCCAGACGCAAAGTCTGCCAGCACCTCGTCCACATAGCTTTCCGTGAGACACTGGTTGGCGCCGCCATAGAGCAAGATGCTGTTCTGCCCATGCTTGTCAATCTGAATAACGGTATGGCCGGTTTTCTCCTCGATCTTGCGAATATACTTGGCATTGACGCCATACTCCGCGCAGGCATCCAGGAAGGGCTGGCCGTCATCACCGATCAGGCCGCCATGGTACACTTCAACGCCTGCCTTGGCCAAAGCCATGGACTGGTTGATCCCCTTGCCGCCCAAATAGAGGTTCAGGCCGCAGGTGGCTTCCGTCTCGCCGGGGGTGATGATGTGATCCACTTGATAGACGTGGTCGAGATTGAGCGATCCGATATTGAGTACGCGCATTGTTTTCTCCTTTCACTTGTGTCCGGTGGTCTCTCGCGGTACCAGAGTGACCGGCAGCACATGCCGCTCCTCCTTACCGCACAGATCCCGGCGCAGTACCAGCTCCATAGCAAGCTCGGCCAAATCCTCCACCGGCTGGCGGATGGTGCTCAGCTCCGGCGACATGAGGCTGGAAAACGGGATATCGTCAAAACCCATGAGCTTCACCTGATCCGGCACAGAAATCTTCCGCTTGTGGAGAATCTTATAGGTGGAAATGGCCACGAGATCGTTGCAGGCCAGGATCCCGTCCACCTCGGGATACCGGCTGAGCAGCGCCTCGGTCATGGCAAGCCCCGCCTGGAAGTCATAGTCGCAGTCCACCACCTTGGGGCAAATGCCGTACTCCAGGCAGTAGTCCTGATAGCCTCTATACCGGCTTAGGCCGCTGAAGGTGCTCTGGGGGCCGCGGATTAAAACAATTTCCCGGCAGCCACAGTCCACCAGATGCTCCATGGCCATTCGGGCGCCTTGGTAATGGTCGCTGTAAATACACGGTACCTCCCAGCCTGGCAGATCCGAATCCACTACCACCATCGGCATGGAGTACCCCCGCCAGTCGCCGCATCGCCGGGTGCTGCCAGGTACCAGAATGACGCCGTCTGCGTTGCCGGCCTGCAGCTGCTGCAGCGCAGCCTGCTCCCGGGTGAAATCATAGCCCACATGCTGCAGCTGCAGCCGGTATCCCCGCCGCGAGGCCTGCTCATCCAGCGCCGCTGCCAACATCATAAAGTAGGGATTGCGCATGCTGGGAATGAGGAGGCCGATGGTCTTGGACGAACCCTTGAAGAGCGTCCGCGCCACCTCGTTGGGTACAAACTCCGTCTCGGCGATGGCGCGGAGCACACGCGCCCGCTTGTCCTCTGAAACCGATGCCGTTCCATTAATAACCCGTGACACCGTCGCCGGGGATACGCCGGCAAGGCGCGCCACCTCCCGAATGTTCATCTGTTCATACTCTCCCGATTTTCCGAATTTGAAACCCGTTTCAATAGGATTAATCTTAAATGTTTCCGCGATTTCTGTCAATCATCGCCCGCATATTTCTCCACTTTCTATATAGCGTGTCTCTGGCAATTGTGAAGTTTGCCACTGTGCTTCTTGTCTGCCGCCTCCTCAGTTGCAAAAAAACCTTGGTTCTGCTATAATATCGAAAAATAGACTAGGACAGAGGAATGAATATGGAGCAGGAACTCACTTTCCGGGATTTGGGACTCTCGGAGGAAATTTTAAAAGCCCTGGAGAAAAAGGGCTATGGGTACCCCACCCGCGTGCAGGCGGAGGCCATCCCGCCCTTCCTAGCGTGGAAGGACGTCATCGCCAAGGCGCCCACCGGCACCGGCAAGACCTTTGCCTTCGGCATCCCCATGATCGAGCACATCGACGCCGAGTCCGAGGATCT
>DVGD01000009.1 GCA_018712905.1 Candidatus Avoscillospira stercoripullorum
GGACTTTTGAAGGAGCTTCAAAAGGTCACTGATCTTGATGGACTTGGTCACAAAGAGCGGCGCAGTCATGATCTCGGACAGGGGCTTGTCGACCAGTCCGGCGCCGTCATAGAGATCCTTCTGGTGAATGATGCCGATGATATTGTCGATATTCTCTTCGTAGACGAGGATCCGGGAGAAGCGGGAGGTGGAGAAGACCTCGGCCACCTCCTCCTTGGTGGCGGTGCTGGGCACGGCCTCCAGATCCACCCGGTGGGTGAGGATGTCCTCGGCGTCGCGGTCGGTAAACTCGATGGCGCTGCGCAAAAGCTCAGATTCGTCTTCGTCGATGCCGCCGTCCTGGGCGACCTCGTCCACCAGCACCAGCAGCTCATCCTGGGTGAGGCGACGATCCTCCTTGACCCGGAAGATCTTGGACATGAGCTTTTTCCACTGGGTAAAGAGCCAGTTCACCGGCGTGAGGATAATCACCAGCGCCTTTAGGAACGGGGTAGAGAACATGGCAAAGCGCTCCGGGCTGTCCTTGGCCAGGCTCTTGGGGGTGATTTCGCCGAAGATCAGTACCACGATGGTCACCACGATGGTGGAGAGGGTGGCGCCGAAGTCTCCATAGTGGCGCACAAAGAGCAGCGTGCCGATGGAGGCGGTGGCGATGTTTACAATGTTGTTGCCGATGAGGATGGTGGAGAGGAGCTTGTCGTAGTCCTCTGCCAGCTTCAACGTGGCCGAGGCGCGGCGGCTGCCCTTTTCGGCTCTGGTCTTGAGCCGGGTTTTATTGAGGGATGAGAAGGCGGTTTCGGTGGCGGAGAAGTAGGCCGACATGAGA
Organism: Candidatus Avoscillospira stercoripullorum; assembly: GCA_018712905.1. Lineage (GTDB taxonomy): Bacteria > Bacillota > Clostridia > Oscillospirales > Oscillospiraceae > Avoscillospira > Avoscillospira stercoripullorum. The sequence continues at coordinate 827 of DVGD01000009.1, forward strand.
ATCAGCACTGCCATAATCAATATGTCCCGCAAACTGTCACTGTCCATAAAAAGTATGTATCCTCCAAACAAAGATGGTTTTCCGGAAAAGCGCGCAAAAAGGCATACCTGCACCACTTAGCGCAGATATGCCTTTAAATCAACAGCGGTATCGTACAAAGGGGGATTACCGTCGTCAGCTTCCATGAGGAAAATTGGCTCCTTCCGGGATGTAAATTGAGGCTATTATACCAGCCTGGAAGCCATTTGTCAATGGCCAGCCCACTGGAGCGCTGGGCGCTCGGGGCTAAAGAATTGGAGCAGATTGGAATCGGCGCTGCTTATATACTGCCCATGGTAGAGAAGACCGCTTTGATCGTAGACCAAAAGTCCCGTACCGACGGAGGCATATTCGCCCCAGGGATAGGCCAGCGCCAGCCGCGACCCGTCAAAGGCGGCGTTGATGCTGGAAAGGTAGTAGGCTTCCAACGGAAGCTCTGTGTCAAGCCACAGGCGATACTGCCCATCCTCCCGTGCGTAGGCAAGGAAGCGCTGCGTATCCTCCTCCCAGAAGAGCAGCACCAGCATATCCTCGGTCTGTACCACGGTTGGAAGCGTATCGGCGTCCAGCCAGTAGTCCTCGATCACCGTGCAGGTTTCCTCCTCCAAGAGCCGCAGGCGCAGAGTTCCCTGCTCCACGGTGAAAACCTCGATGATCCCATCCCAAGGGCTTTCCAACAGGGAGACGGCCTCCACATCTTCGGCGGAGAGGGGCAGGATATTCTCAATGTCCTCCACCGGCAGGGCATAGTCATCTTCCTGCGGGAGCGGGATGCGGTAGATGCCGTAGCCGCCTTGAATGTGGGAAAAGTCCACCGTTTCCCCGGGTTCGCAGGAATATAGTCCCAGATAAATCCCTTGCTCTGTGACAAGCTCCGCACTGCAAAAGCTGTAGCTTTCCTCGCCGGTGGGGTTGATGGTGGCTTGTACACACTCTCCATCCTCATCCAGGGAGACGGTGATGTCCACAGTCAGTTCCGCGGGAACAGGGATGTGGAAGTAGTTGGTGAGGAAGGAGGTCTCGCCTTCATCGTAGTAGGTGCTGCCATTGAGCAGGCTGAGATAAAGCGTCAGTGGGTAGATCTCCCAATAATCCGCCACCGTGACGGCCTCGGTTTTCTCTTCCCCGGGCGCAAGCTCCCTGGCCAGCTCCCGAATGGGCTCGATCAGGAAATCACTCCATCTGTTTCGCTCCTCCATCAGATTCTCCAGCGTGGTGCTGGTTGCGCCGTTGAGGCTGGCAGTGGAAAAATGCAGATAGGCATCCTGGGAGAACGACACGCCATTGGGGTGGTAGGTGAAGTCCGTCACCGCCTGAAAGGCCGCTGTGGCCGGGAAGGTGGTGTCCCAGGTGAGATAACTGTTGCGCTGGGCATAGACGGTGAGCGCCAGCCCCTCCGCCGCGCTTGCGTCACCTGAGAGGGTGTGCGCCTCTATGGTGATGTCGTCCTGGATCAGGAACCCGGCCAGCGCCGCGCTACTCAGCCCCACCACGGCGATCAGCACCAGGAAAACATAGAGCATGAGCCGCTTTTTCATCCCACATCCTCCTTCCAGGAAAGGCGCAGGGGAGTGCTGGTATAAATGCTATTCTCCCATGCAGCGGCGCGCAGGAATTTTCCATAGAAAACCTCCCCGCCTTCCTCCCATATCCACACTTCCATGGAAAGCCCCGGGCGCTCTTCGTCGGGGGAGAGGGTGGCGAAGGCCAAGTGCCCATTTCGATAGGCCACGGCGGGGTCGTACCAACGGTAGGACTTGTTGGGAAGGGTACCCCGGAGACTCGGCACATACTGCCCATCCTCCCGCACCAGCGCCAGGAAGCTGCGCTCCGGCACGTCGTAGGAGAGCAGCAGCAGGACATTCTCTCCTTGCACCACCTGCGGCATGCTGGAATAGGAATCCAGCGTGTAGTCCTCCAGGACGGTGCAGCTTGCCTCGTCGAAGAGCCTGAGCCGCAGATTGCCGTGTTCCAGGGTCAGGAGCAGCAGCACGCCGTCCCAGGCGCTCTTCATCACGCAGATGTCCTCGATCTCCGCATAGGAGAGGGGCAGAACTGTCTGCATAGCGCCCACATCCAGCTCGTGGCTGTCGGTGGCGGTGGGAATGCGGTAAAGGCCGTAGCCGCCGCGAATCTGAGAAAAGTCCGTTCCCTCGGGGAAATCGGCGGGGGAGAGCACCAGATAGATCCAGCCGTCGGTGACGCAGCCGTTTTTATTGAAGCCATAGTCCGCGCCCACCGGCTGCACGAGCACATCAAAATACCCTCCGTCCTCCGAGCGGGTAACAGACATGGAAACCCTGGTTCCGTCGGGAAAGGGAATGTGGAAATAGCCCTTTAATGCGTTTGACGGCGGTGTGTAGACACGATAGGTATCGCCATGGGGCACCAAAAGGGAGAGGTTAAAGTCAAAGTATGTGGTGTAGTCTTCCGATTGAAATTCCATCCCGGCGCTTTGTCCCGGCTCTAAGTCTTCTGCCAGCTCCCGCGCCAGCGTCATCAGCTGATCGGGCAGCAGCGCCACGGTTTGAAATATTTCCCTGGAGGCTACAATGCTGTCGGAAATCCTTCCGCCGCCGAAGGTGGCAACGGCATCTTTTTCCGGGGGCATGCTGAGGATGGAATAGGTAAAATCTGTGGCGGGCGCTGGGTCGCCAGTGGGGGAGAAGGTGGTTTCCCAGAGGGTGTGGTCATCTGCCTGAAATGGCAGCGTGAGCCATAGATCCCGCGCCTGTTCCACGTCGCCCTCCAGCGTCTCCACCTGAATGTCCACGCGCGCCTGCCCGATGCCCCCGGCGATGGCCATGCCGCCAAGCCCCAGAACTGCCAGCAGCACCAGGATGAGATAGAGAACCATGTGCTTGTTCATAGCAATCCCTCACGTTTCGTCGGTGAGGTCGGAGAGCGCCTTGCTCACCCGGTCGGCCTCGTAGTGATAGGCCGAGCGGACATAGTCCATGAGCGCCACGCCCTCCTCCTCCAGGGAAAGGGTGGTCACGTCGCCCACGATTTTGCCCCCGCGCAGCAGCACCGCCCGGCTGATAAACTGCGATACCTCCTCCAGGAGGTGGGTGGAGAGGAGCACGGTCTCGGTGGGCTCGAGAATGCCCAGGAGCACCTTGTAAAAATCTTCCCGGTTGAAGACGTCGTTTCCAGCGAAGGGCTCATCCATGAGGATATAGTCCGCGCCCTGGGAAAGGGCGAGAATCACCTCCAGCTGGTTTTGCTGGCCGGTGGAAAAGGTGCGCACGGGCTTTTCCATGGGCAGATTGAAAAAATCCATCAGCCCTTCAAACCGCTTGGCGCGGAAGTGGGGAAACTGGGTTTCATAGAACGCCCGGTGGTCGGCGGGGGAGAGGTTGGGGAAAAAGGAGTGCTCGCAGGTGGCGAAGGAGAGACGGGCAATGTTCTTCCGGGTGATGGGCTCGCCGTCCAGGGTCACCGTGCCCTTGTGGCGGAGGTACCCCAGGATGCATTTCATCAGCGTGGTCTTGCCTGCGCCGTTTTCACCAAACAGTCCCACAATCTCGCCTGGGGCGAGGGTGAGATCCACGCCCACCAGGGCATCCATTTTTCCAATGTAGGACTTGGAGATCGATTTCAGTTCCAGCATGGGAATCCCTCCTACCAAAGTTGTGGATTAAGGCATTGCGCCGGGGTGGCGCAGCGATAGATGAGATAGTAGAGCGCCGTGAGAATGGCCATGGTGAGAAGCGATAGGATCACCCCGGCCAGGGGCGCCGCCAGGCAGCGCCGGGGCAGTTCCTCGGCATGGGGCAGGCGCCGCATGGTGTAGATGCTGCGGCTCTGGTGGTAGTGCCAGAAATAGAAGCCCACCGCCACCACGGCCATGGCGGCCATCAGCACGTAGAAGCCCCAATAGATGCCGGGGATCAGGGAGAAGAAGGGAGTAATGACAGCACCGGGGCGCAGTACCCGCTTCTTATTCTGCCAGTAATAAAGGGCGTCCAGCGCCTTGGAGTACCGGGCGACAAACTGCAGGGAGACAAGGCTGGCTGCGATGAGCCCCAGACCAAAGTAGGAGAGCACCTTGTCCATAGGAACGCCCAGGGGGAGATACCGTTTCATATCAGTCTTCCGCTTTGCCATGCTCCTTCACCTCCCCGCGAATCCAGAAGAACTGCCAGCTGATGAAGAAGAGGAACACCACCGAGAAGAGCACCTCCACCCCCACGTTCCCGGATACTGAAAAGCTGTAGAGTCCGGCGGCAGTCACCAGCAGCGGCGAGATCTGAAAGCTGCCCCGCCGCTGGAAGAAGCCGAAGGAGGCGGTGCAGCTGGCCAGGGCTAGCGCCCACAGTACGCTCAACAGGAGGCGCAGCCAGTCAGATAGTGGCAGCAGGCTGTGGAAAAAGGGCGTGGTGTAGGC
>DVGD01000070.1 GCA_018712905.1 Candidatus Avoscillospira stercoripullorum
GTGGGCATCTCCACCGGCGCCAACGTGCTGGTGGCCAACTTCTACGGCCAGCGGGACGCCCGCGGCATGGAGCGCTGCGTCCACTGCTCCATGGGCTTGAGCGCCGTGATGGGCGTGTTCGTGGGCATCGCGGGCTTCTTCCTCTCCACCCCCATGCTCCAGCTCATGAACACCGACCCCGACGTTCTGCCCCTGGCGTCGCTGTACCTGCGCATCTACTTCCTGGGCATTCCTGCCACGGTGGTCTATAACTTCGGCGCGGCCATCCTTCGCGCCATCGGCGACACAGACCGTCCCTTGATGTTTCTCTTCCTCTCGGGCGTCATCAATGTGATCCTCAACCTGGTGCTGGTCATTGTCTTCCATCTGGACGTGGCCGGCGTGGCCATCGCCACCGCCGTGAGCCAGTATGTGGCCGCGACGCTGGTGGTGCTGTGCCTGGTGCGCTCCGAAGGCGCCTATCGCCTGAAAATTCGGGAAATCCGCATCCACAAGGACATGCTCAAACTGGTCGTGAAAATCGGCATCCCCGCCGGCCTCCAGAGCATGATCTTCTCCCTGTCCAATGTGACCATCCAGAGTGCCATCAACTCCTTCGGCTATGTGACCATGGCGGGCAACTCCGCCGCGTCCAACCTGGACGGCTTCATCTATATCGCCATGAACTCGGTCTACCACGCCGCCCTGTGCTTCACCAGCCAGAACCTGGGCGCGCGGAAGATCGAACGGCTGGGGAAGATCTTCCGCAGCTGCGTACTGCTGGTGATTCTCATCGGCATGGTCGTCACCGCTGTGATCTACCTCCTGGGGCCGCAGCTTTTAAGCCTTTATATCTCCAATGCCGACGCCGACCGGGACGCCGTCATCGCCGTGGGCATGGTGCGGCTGACCTATGTGGGGCTTCCCTATGTGCTCTGCGGCCTGATGGAAGTGGGCTCGGGCGTCCTGAGAGGGCTGGGGCGGTCGTGGCTGCCCCTCATTATCTCGGTGATGGGCGCGTGCGTGCTGCGGATCATCTGGATCTACACCGTCTTTGCCGCCGATCCCACTTTGGAGGTGCTCTACCTCTCCTACCCGGTGAGCTGGTTCGTGACGCCTCTGGCGCACTTCACCGCCCTGATCTTCGTCCATCGAAAGCTTAAAAAGCAGCATATTTTGGCATAAGTGCCGCTAAAATCTGCACCGCACAGGTAGGGGCGGCTATTAGCCGCCCGCGGCCTATCCGGGCGCATATGAAATGCGCCCCTGCACCGGAGCCAGAAGTGCGCTGCACCGTAGGGCGGCATGCCCTCATGCCGCCGCTCCTACCAGACCGCTTCGCGGTCGGGTTGATCGGCGATCGACCCCCAGCGTGTCGAAAAAGTCTTTTCGCCACGCTGTGCGGATTTTGAAACTTTCAAAAAAAGTTTCAAAATCCTGTTTGATTGAACGCGCGGTGGGCTTTTTGCCCCCCGCACACACCCCCCGCTGCTCTGTCACACAAGTTTTCAACGAGGTTTTTTGACAGTCTGATTTTCTCTTTCTGAGCAGGATCAGGGCGACCAAGGCTGCAAGCAGCATAACGGGGGCAGCGCGCACGAAGAGCCACTCCAAGGCAAGGCGTGCTCAGCCTTGCGCAAAACGATCCCCCAAGCATCTGCTCCGGCCATGGGGTCAGGAAGACGCTTGGGGGATGGGGGAATGATTTCTTTGCGCAGCTTCCTCAGAGCTTCAGCCCCGCCGCCCAGGCCTTGAGCTCCGCCTCGCTAAGGCGTCCGTTGAGCAGCCGTCCGTCAAGAATTTTGGCGCCCGGGGCGCTGACGCTGAGATCAGATGCCGACTTGCCCAGGCCGCTGCCGCCAGAGGTGGCGAAGAGGATGATGGTCTTGCCGGTAAAGTCATAGGCCTCCAGGAAGGTGTTGAGCAGAGTGGGCGCCGTATACCACCACACGGGAAAGCCCAGAAAGATCACATCGTGTCCGGCCACTGGAGCGTCGGTGCCTGCGAGGGCAGGACGGGAGCGCTTGTCCTGCATCTCCACGCTGGAGCGGGAATGCTTGTCTCGCCAGTTGAGGTCTGCGCTGGTGTAGGGTACCGCAGGCTTGATCTCGTAGAGCGCCGCGTTTACGGCCTTTGCCAGCGCCTTGGCGGCCTTAGCGGTGGTGCCGGTGGCGGAGAAATAAGCAACCAATGGATTCATTGTCATACCTCCTTGCATGGTTCTTGCACCCATTGTAGTCCCAAGCCGCCAAAAAGTAAAATGCTCATTTTGCATGCGCAGGTATTGAGATGGAGCATGCTTCCTCTGCGCGCCTCAGGTGCGCAGCCGGAAGGTCTGGGGGGCGAGCTTGTAGACCAGGATGCAGGCCACCATGGAGTAGAGCACGCAGAAGGCGATGCACGCCCCACCGAACACAAGAATGGGCAGGCGGAGATTCATCATGGCATAGCAGGCGATGTAGGTGAGGATCATCACAATGCGGTAGGTACCGCTCTTCATCTCCGTCCCGGCCGTATAGGGCTGCAAGAGATAGTAGACGGTGAGATAGTGGATGGAGAAGAAGACGCTCATGGCCAGAATGGAAACCACGAGCACGCCGTAATCCAGGGGATTTTTGGTGCCGCCGGAGGCATAGAGGGTGAGGCAGAGGCCGCCGCCGATGACCAGCGCCGGCACTGCGTTGATCTTCATGATCTCCCACAGGCGGATCTTGAAGAGCTTCAGCACGAAGTCCGGCCGCTTGAAAAAGGAGTAGGTGAGCAGGCTGTGGTCGCAGTTCATGAACAGCGCCCTGGTAAAGCCGGTGCCCCGGTTGAGCATGTACATGATAAAGGCAAAATAGGGAAGCCAGGTCATGATCATCTGGTTGATGTCGGCCTTGACGGCGGGCTGGATCACCATAAACATCTGGATGCCGCAGACGAGGACGGCACAGACGCCGGCGATGCGCAGCGTGGAGCGCCAGAGGATCTTCCGATGCCGTTTGATGAAGAGCTCATTGAGGTAGGAAAAGCCGTCCTTTTGGCTGGTAATCGAGGTGTCGGCAGTGATGGATTTTTCGCTGGCGGTTTTTGCCGCATTTTTCATGGTATCCATTTGGGTGGGTACCTGGGAGAGAAGCTCCTGGCTGAGCTCACGGTAGTAAGGAAAGGAGAGTATCTGCCGAAGGCTAAAGAGCCCCAGCGGAATCCAAACCAGGAACAATGCGGCCGAGGCGGGCAGCGGCAGCACATACCCCAGCGCCGGCGGCACATAGGCCAGCACCAGCAGCACACCGGTCAAGATCCAGGACAGCTTTTCAAGCTTATTCTCATTGGGAACGCGGCCGCATTTCTCATAATCGTGCAGGGAGTAAGCGGTCACGACCATTTTTGCGCCCGCCACCGAGAAGGGGAGCAGCAGACACAGCCACAGTGGTATGCCCCGGCTCAGCCCAAAGAGCAGCGTACAGGGAAGAAAGCCCACCACGACTTTTAAGAGGGTATAGCCGTAGTTTACCAGGGTGTACTGTCTTGCGTTCATCCGCAACAGGATCATGGCGTAGTATTTGTCCCTGGTGGGATTGAAAATGCCGGTGTTGAGGTAGGAGCCGATCAAGGTCAAAAAGAGCAAAATGTGCAAAAAGGCTGCGCCCGGCGCCGCTTTTTCATAGAGAAGCCCAATTCCCACCACCATGGTAAAGAAGTAGAGCCATTTATAAAGGAAAATGGTGACCAGTTCCCAGAAAAACGACAGAATATTGGCGAAGATTTTCAAGCCTCTGACCTGATAGAGGGTTGCGGGCAGAAGCCGCTTCAAGAGGGGGATCTGCTTGAGAGAGTAGAGAATGCCGTTGACCCGGTAGGTATTTTTCAGGGAAAAGGAAATACGAAGTGTACTAAGCATAGGCTTCCTCTTTCAGTGCCGCGATGATTTTCTCCTTGAATTCCTGGCTGCCCAGATTGGACTTGGGGACTTCTTCCAGCGTTCCGTGGCTGAGCAGCACGATCTCGTCGCAAAGATCCACCGCCAGATCGAGAATATGGGTGGAAAAGATGGTGATTCTGTTGCTCTTCAGAGAGCGGAGCAGCTCCTTCATCTCCTCGGCCACCACCACGTCCAGGGAGGTGAGCGGCTCATCCAGCAAAAGAATCTTGGGCTGGGCGATGATGTTGATGAGCATTTGCATCTTGTTTTTCATGCCGTGGGAGTAGTCCTTCATGAGCTTGTCCC
>DVGD01000071.1 GCA_018712905.1 Candidatus Avoscillospira stercoripullorum
AACTCTGCGAGGCTTGTTTCCCGCTTTCGGAAGTTTTTTGACACACTGACCGGCGCCGCCTCGTTTCCATCGAGGCGGCGCCGGTTTATGTTTCTATTTCTTTTTCTGATAGGGCGTATTCTCCAGGGGCAGGGAATAGCGCCGCTGGTGATCCAGCCGGTAATAGGCGTCGGCCACCGCAGGCGCCGTGGGAATGGCTGTGATCTCGCCGATGCCGATGGCGCCGCAGGCGATGGGCAAGCCCGGCTTCTCCACCACGATGGCCTCGATCTCCGGGATCTGGTTGGCGCGGAAAAGCCCCAGGGTGCCGAACTTGGCCGTGGGCTTGCAGTCCACCAGCGGGTACTTCTCCGTGAGGGCGAAGCCCAGGGACATGACCACGCCGCCCTCGATCTGGCCTTCGCAGGAGATGGGGTTCACGGCCTTGCCCACGTCGTGGGCGGCCACCATCTTTTTAAGCTTGCCGTCCTCGCTGAGAATGCAGACCTGGGTGGCATAGCCGTAGGCCACGTGGGACACGGGGTTGGGCACCGGCGCGCCCAGGGGATCGGTCTTGGCCAGGTATTCGGCGTAGAACTCCTTGCCCTCCAAATCCTCAAGGGTCTTGCCCTCCAGGGCGGCCTTCAAGTCCACGCAGGCGCGGCGGCAGGCCTCGCCGGTGACGGTGGTCTGCCGAGAGCCGGAGGTGGTACCGGAATCGGGCGCCTCAAAGGTATTGGAGCGGACGTAGACCACCTGATCCCGAGATAGTCCCACGATGGTGCACACGATCTGCACCAGCACCGTGCCGAGACCCTGGCCAATGCAGCTGGCGCCGGCATAGATGACCACCTTGCCGTCCTCGACCTTCAGCCGCACCCGGCCAGTGTCGGGCAGACCCACGCCCACGCCGGCGTTCTTCATGGCGCAGGCAATGCCGGCAAACTCGGCATTTTCGTACTGCTCCTTCACGGCCATCAGCGTCTCCACCAGGCCGGTGGAGTCGTCCACGATCTGGCCATTGGGCAGCGCCTCACCGGGACGAATGGCGTTGCGCATGCGGATCTCCCAGGGGGAAATGCCGATCTTGTCGGCCATCTCATTCAACAGGCTCTCCACGGCGAAGCAGGTCTGGGTGACGCCGAAGCCGCGGAAGGCGCCGGCAGGCGGGTTGTTGGTGTAGTACGCCCAGCCGTCACACTCGAAGTTTTCATAGTGATAAGGCCCCGCGGCGTGGGTGCAGGCGCGCTCCAGGACGGGGCCGCCCAGGGAGGCGTAGGCGCCGGTATCGGCGATGACCTCCACGGCCACGCCCTGGATGTTGCCCTCGTTGTCGCAGCCCATGGAGATTTCAATGTCCATGGGGTGGCGCTTGGGATGGATCAGAATGCTTTCGGCGCGGGAGAGCTTTACCTTCACCGGCCGGCCGGTGAGGTAGGCAACCAGCGCCGCGTGGTGCTGCACGGTCACGTCCTCCTTGCCGCCGAAGCCGCCGCCCACCAGCATGTTTTGAACCTTCACCCGTTCCATGGGAAGGCCAAGCATGGGCGCCGTCTCATGCTGGGTGTCGTAGGCGCTCTGGTCGGCGGAGAGGATCATCACGCTCTCGCCATCCATGTAGGCCACGGCGCACTCCGGCTCTAAGAAGGCGTGCTCCGTCCAGGGCGTCTGGTAGCGGCGGGTGAGGATGTGGGGCGACTTGGCGATGGCCTCGGCGGGGAAGCCCCGCTGGATGTGCTTGTGCGCCATGAGGTTTCCGTCGGGATGCACCAGCGGCGCGCCGGGCACCATGGCCTCCTTGGGGCTCTGGATGGGCGTGAGCACCTCGTAGGACACTTCCACGAGCTTTTTCGCCTCTTCCAGAATCTCCGGCGTCTCGGCGGCGACGATGCAGATGGCGTCGCCCAGATAGTGGGTCATGCCGCCCACGGGGATCATGGTGTCCCAGTCCTTTTTAAGGTGTCCCACCTTGTTCTGCCCGGGAATGTCTGCTGCGGTGAACACGCCCACCACCCCCGGCAGAGCCTTGGCCTTCTCGGTGTTGATGGCGTTGACGATGGCGCGGGGATAGGCCGAGCGGACGGCGGAGGCATAGATCATGCCGTCCAGATAGACGTCGTCGGGGTACTGGCCGTAGCCCAAGACCTTTTCCCGCACGTCCAGCCGGTGGACGGGCTTGCCCAGCGACCAGTCGGGATCCAGGGGCGGAATCTCGCCCTTGCGCTTGAGTTCTGCGGCCAAGAGCATGGCCTTGATGATCTTCACATAACCGGTGCAGCGGCAGATATTGTTCTTGATGGCGGCGGCGCACTCTGCCTCGGTGGGATTGTCGTTGACATCTAAAAGCGCCTTGGTGCACATGACCATGCCCGGGATGCAGAAGCCGCACTGCACCGCGCCCGCCGCGCCGAAGGCGTAGGTATAGAGCTCCTTTTCAAAGTCGGAAAGCCCCTCCACAGTGAGGACGTGCTTCCCCTCCAGCTTGTCGGTCTGCTGAACGCAGGCGCGCACGGGCTTTCCCTCCAGCAGCACCGTACACGTGCCGCAGGCGCCCTCACTACAGCCGTCCTTCACGGAGGTCAGGCGCATCTCATCCCGGAGAAACCGGATGAGCTTCTGATTCTTCTCCACCGTGACCGATGTTCCGTTGACAAAAAATGTAGCCATATTGACTCCTCCTGCCCTTGTGGTTGCCGGGCGCACAGCTGCTGGCGGCATGGGGACATAGATTTTCGTAGTTTATTCAATTGTATTGTACCATCTTTCTTCCCCCGAAGCAAGGCGCGCAGCCGTCTCAAGTGCCGAAAATTTCAAAAATTATTTAGCGATACTGACAAACTTTTAGCTCAAAATCGCCTTCTTGTGGAAATTCCCTATTTTCCACAGTTCAAAACAGCGAAATTTTACGCCTTTCATATAAAATGACCGGTTTACAGCGGAACTAAAATGGATTATAATGTAACCAAACGAAAAAGTATGGTTTATGATACTTTTTCTCGCCAAATCATTTGGCGGAAATTGAAGGAGGAAAACGATTATGTCCATCAAAGTTGGTATTAACGGTTTTGGCCGCATCGGCCGCATGGTCTTCCGTGCCACTGTGAACCATCCCGAGATTGAGGTTGTCGGCATCAACGACCTGTGCCCCGCCGATTACCTGGCCTACATGCTCAAGTACGACACCATGCATGGCATCTTCAACGGCACTGTGGAGTCCACCGAGAATTCCATCATTGTCAATGGCAAGGAAATCCCCATCTCTGCCGAGCGCGATCCCGCCAACCTGCCCTGGGCTAAGCTGGGTGCTGAGTATGTTGTCGAGTCCACCGGCCTGTTCCTGACCCAGGAGAAAGCTGCCGGCCACCTGAAGGCTGGTGCCAAGAAGGTCATCATGTCCGCTCCTTCCAAGGACTCCACCCCCATGTTCGTCTGCGGTGTCAACCTGGATCAGTACACCCCCGACATGAACTTCGTCTCCAACGCCTCCTGCACCACCAACTGCCTGGCTCCCATCGCCAAGGTTCTGAACGACAAGTTCGGCATCACCGAAGGCCTGATGACCACTGTCCACTCCACCACTGCCACCCAGAAGACCGTTGACGGTCCTTCCCTGAAGGATTGGCGCGGTGGCCGTGCTGCTGCTGGCAACATCATCCCCTCCTCCACCGGCGCTGCCAAGGCCGTGGGCAAGGTTATCCCCTCCCTGAACGGCAAGCTGACCGGCATGTCCATGCGTGTTCCCACCCTGGACGTCTCCGTGGTTGACCTGACCTGCAACCTGGCCAAGCCCGCTACCTACGAAGAGATCTGCGCTGCCATGAAGGAAGCCTCCGAGGGCGAGCTGAAGGGCATCCTGGGCTACACCGAGGACGCCGTTGTCTCCTCCGACTTCCTGGGCGACACCCGTACCTCCATCTTCGACGCCAAGGCCGGTATTGCTCTCACCGACACCTTCGTGAAGGTCGTCTCCTGGTACGACAACGAGGTCGGCTACTCCAACAAGGTGCTCGAGCTCATCAAGCACATGTACTCCGTCGACCACAAGTAATTTTCCTTCTATCACAGGAAATCATACGGCAAAAAGGCGTCCATCCCAGCTGGGATGGACGCCTTTTTGCCGTATCTTCAAGCTTTCCTTCCTGCCAAGCCTCTGGCGGCCTCAGTCCGATTATTTCACCAGATAGGCAAAACTCCCCAGGGTCGTATAGCGTGAAACGTACCAGCGGGGAATGCGGAAGGGATCTGAGCCGGTGATATAGCCGCCGCTGTCCATGAGAAGGCCGATTTCGTACCGCCCCTCCATGAGCGCCAGGGTGGTCTGGTTGTACTTGCCCGTGGGGAAGCAAAGCACCTGAGAGGGGATGCCGATTTCCTCCAAGATCTTCGCCTGGGACTCCTCCAGCTCTTGGAGCTGCCGCTCCCGGGACTGAACGTCCAGATCCGGGTGGGTGACGGTGTGACTCTCGATGGCCACCAGCCCCGACTGCACCATCTCCCGTGCCTGATCCCAGGTCAAAAAGTTGGGATTTTTGTCCAGGTTCCCGGTGACCACAAAGATGGTGGCCTTCATGTTGTACTTTTGCAGGAGCGGGAAGAGCTCTTCGTAGTTATTCTTGTAGCCGTCGTCGAAGGTGAGGAGCACCGGCTTTTCAAAGTCCTCCACGTGGGAGAGATCGGAGAAAAAGATAGGCGTGAAGCCGTTTTCCTGGAGGTATTGGAGCTGCGCCTCCATCTCCGACGGGCGGACGAAGAGCTCCGTGACGCCCCAGGTCTCGTCGCTGACGGCGTGGTACATGAGCACCGGCACGGAGTAGCCCTTGGGGATGTCCCAGCTGGCGGCCTCGTAATAATAGAGGGTTTTCCCGTCTTCGCTGGCCGTGCAGGTGAGTCCCAGCACGTCCTCCAAAAGCGCCAGGGGCGCAAAGAGCAGCTCGCCGCTCCGATAGACGCCGCCGGGCAGGATGCCCGAGGCCGTGTCGGAAAACCAGATGCCGCTCTTGGCGCGGATCTCCACGCTGCCCTCCGCCCAGGTGAGGGTCACCGTAGCGCCGTCCAGGGTCACTTCTCCCGCCAACACCTCCGCCAGATCCTGGAGGGCGAAGTAGGGCTCACCGTCCACGGTGACGCTGCTGTAGGTCAGGGGATGCGCCATCACCGTCACCCGGGCATGCGCCTTATTGCCGGGCATGGTGTCCGGCTGGGGCGGCGGCACCTCTTTGGGTTCCGGCTGGGGTTCAGGCTCCGGTGCGGGGGTCTCTTCCGTCGCTGCGGGTTCGGGTGTCGCGGGCGGCTGGGGCTCCGTGGGCACGGCCGGGGCATGGCAGCCCGCCAGCGCCAGGAGAATCGCCACAGCCAGAAGAAGCAGTGCTGCGCGCTTTTTCATGGTGCGTCCCTCTCTCTTTATGAAGTTATGTCTCTAAGGCTGCCAAGGCCACTTGGGCATGCAGGGCGGCCAGCACCGGCAGCGCCGCCTCATCGGGGCAGAAGTGGGAAGCATGGAGGGGTGCGCTGCCGCCCACTCCCAGGTGGTAGAAGCTCCCGGGCACCTGCTGGAGGAAATAACCAAAGTCCTCGGTGGTAAGGGTGGGGGCGGCAAGCACCGTCACGCTTTCCTCTCCCAGCAGCGTCCGCGCTGTGCGCTCCACCAGGGCGGTCTCCGCCTGGTGGTTGAGAATGCCGGGGTAGCCCCAGGTAAATTTCGTCTCGGCGGTCACGCCCATGGCGGAAGCGATCCCCGTTGCCATGGCCTCCACGGCGGCGGTGAGTTTCTTGCGGTTTTCCTCGCCAAAGGAGCGGAGAATGCCCTTGAGCTCGGCGTGATCGGCAAGGATGTTCTCTTGCACGCCGGCGTGGAAGGTGCCCACGGTGAGCACTGCCGTGTCTGTGGGCGCCACCCGCCGGGACACCAGGGACTGGAGCGCCGTCACCAGCTGCGCCCCGGCCAGAAGGGCGTCTGCGCCTCGCTCCGGCTCTGCGCCGTGGGAGGCAAGTCCGTGGAGGCGGATGGTAAAGGGATTGGAGGCGGCGTAGAAGGCGCCGTAGCGCACGCCCACCTGTCCCACCGGGAGATCCGGCCGGACATGGGCGCCGAAGACGGCGTCCACCCCCGTAAGGCACCCGGCGTCCATCATCCGCTTGGCGCCGCCATCCAATTCTTCGTCGGGCTGGAACAGGAGCCGCACCCGGCCGGAAAACTGCGCGCGGCACAGGAGCTTGGCCGCGCCCAGGAGCCCTGCCACGTGGAAGTCGTGGCCGCAGGCGTGCATCATCCCCGGAACCTCCGAGGAAAAAGGAAGTCCCGTCTCCTCCTGGATGGGCAAGGCGTCCATGTCCGCCCGGAGGGCGACGGTCTTGCCCGGGGCAGCGCCCTCGATGTCGCAGACCACCGCCGTATCCAAAAGCCGCCGGGGCTGGAGCCCCAGGCCGGTGAGGGTTTCCTCAATCAAT
Organism: Candidatus Avoscillospira stercoripullorum; assembly: GCA_018712905.1. GTDB lineage: Bacteria > Bacillota > Clostridia > Oscillospirales > Oscillospiraceae > Avoscillospira > Avoscillospira stercoripullorum. Next base: position 6,427 of record DVGD01000071.1, read on the forward strand.
GCCGCGGTCTTAAATTCCTGGTTTCCGTGCTCTGGATGGCGGTGAATCTGCCGCCGCAGGCTCTGGATCCAGGGAAAATCCGCCTGGGCTTTTGTTAGAAGTTCCATGACCCCTCTCCCTTCAGCTTGTCCACAAAGGCACTTAGGCGGTCAAGCCCGGCGGCGAGCACTGCGTCGTCACAGCAATAGCTCAGGCGGATGTGCCCTTCGCCGCCGAAGCAGAACCCCGGCACCGC
>DVGD01000072.1 GCA_018712905.1 Candidatus Avoscillospira stercoripullorum
CCCCAGTCCATGGCGGTGGAGCTGTTGGACTCCGGCGCGCTGGACGCGGTATCCTCCATGGCGGTGTCATAGCTCTTGGTCGCAGAGCAGCCGGCCGCCAGGGCGATGAGGAGCAGCAGCGCAAGAAGCGCAGCCAGGATTCGGGTCTTTCCCATGGTCATTCCCCTTTCTTTTGTGAAGTGAAGTCCCTCTACCCATAGAGACGTCATTTTCCATAAAATGTTCCGGGGAATTTGAAAGTTTTTCAATCTTTTTTACAGTCCTGTTCTGGCGGCGGTCATGGCCGAGACCTCGTAGGCCACCCGGCGCTCATTGCCGCTTTCGAGCACCTTGACGTACTCCCGGCTCTGGAGGCGGCCGGTGAGCTCCAGGGTATCGCCCACTTGGCAGGCGGCCACCAGCTCCGCCGTGCGTCCCCAGAAGATGCAGGGAATGTAGTCCGAGCGGTGGTAGGGGCGGTTCACCGCCAGCATCACGTCGCAGATCTCCCGCCCCAGGGGCGTCTTGCGGTGCACCGGCTCCTTGCACAGCGTTCCAGCCAGATAGACCTCGTTGTGGGGCTCACCCTCGCAAGCGGTGAGGGATTCCGCGTAGACCGACACCACCAGCCGCCGCCCGGTGGCGGCGCGGCTGTTGAAGGAGCGGATCTGGCCGCTCACCTCGATCATGGAGCCGCCGCTGAGATCCATGGCGCACAGCACCTCCTCGGACACCAGCACCGGCAGAATATCCACCGTGCCGGACAGGCGCTCCACCTCCAGGGTGAAGCGGTAGAACCGCTTGCTGTGATTTTCGTGGGAAAAGGCGGGCAGCTCGTAGAGGGAGCCCCGCAGGATGACGCGATTGGCCGATTGTTCCATTCCTCCACCTCATTTTCTTCGTATGCCACACTATATGAGTGCCGGCGGAAGAAAATACCGGTGGGATCAGCTCCTGGCGCGGAGCTTGGCAAGGAGAGCTTCGAGGTAATCCGGCAGGGGACAGGTGAGGGTCATGACCTCGCCGGTGCGGGGGTGGCGGAAGGTGAGGGCGCGGGCGTGGAGGCATTGGCTGTCCTGCCCCAGCTCCGGTTTGCCGCGGCCATAGACCATGTCGCCCACGATGGGGTGGTTGCGATAGGCCATGTGGACGCGGATTTGGTGGGTACGGCCGGTCTCCAGGCGGCACTCCAGAAAGGTGTAGCCGGAAAACCGCTCCAAGACCTGGAAATGGGTCACGGCATGCTTGCCGCTGGATATCACGGCCATTTTCTTGCGATCGGTGGGGTGGCGGCCGATGGGGGCGTCGATGGTGCCGGAATCGGCCTTGACGCCGCCCACCACCAGGCACACGTAGGTGCGCGAGAGGGAGTGATCCTGGAGCTGGGCGGCCAAAGCCTGGTGGGCAAAGTCGCTTTTGGCCACGATCAAAAGCCCGGAGGTGTCCTTGTCGATGCGGTGGACGATGCCCGGGCGCAATGTGCCGTTGATGCCCGAGAGGGAATCCCGGCAGTGGTAGAGCAGGGCGTTGACCAAAGTACCCGACCAGTGCCCCGCCGCCGGATGTACCACCAGCCCCTTGGGCTTGTTGATGACCAGGAGATCGTCGTCTTCATAGACGATGTCCAGGGGAATATCCTCGGGCGCCAAGGTCAGCGGCTCCGGCTCCGGGATTGTCACCTCCAGGGTCTGACCGGCCTGGAGACGTTCATTTTTCTTTAAGATGCGGCCGTTGGAGGTCACTCTGCCCTCCTCCAGGAGCCGCTGGGCGGCGGAGCGGGTGAGGCCGTCCACGAGCCTGGCCAGCGCCTGATCTGCCCGCTCGCCGTCGAGATCAGCGGTCAGAATCATGGCTTGGCTCCTTTCCCGCCTTGCGGTCGAAGAAGAGGACATAGACCACCAGCAGGATGGCGCCGCAGACCAGGAAGCTGTCAGCCACGTTGAATACGGCGAAGCGCATAAATTCCACCTCGAACATATCCACCACGTAGCCGAGGAACAGCCGGTCGATGAAGTTTCCGGCGGCGCCGCCTGCGATGGCGGCCAGCGCCCACAGCCCCAGGGGATGGGTGATCCACTTGCGGCGAACGGCCAGGAAGAGGACAACGAGGATCAAAATGGTCACCACCACGAAAAACCACCGCTGCCCCTGGAGCAGGGAGAAGGACATGCCGGTATTTTTCACATAGGTGAGGTGGATGACCCCCGGCCACAGGGGCACCACGCCGCCCAGGGGAATGTGCTGTACCACCAGGTACTTGACCACCTGGTCTAAAACGACGGAAAAGACGGCAAAGGCCGCCAAAATGCCATAGAACATACAGTCCTCCCAGGAAATAAGCCGCAGAGAACGCGGCGGAATATCTAATACTATACCATGAAATGTCCGCCGGGACAACGAAAATTCCAATGATACCAAATTGAAATAAAATTGTCGCGGAAATGTTGTTGCATCCTTGGGGTGCCATGGGCTATACTGGAAGAGAGGCGAAGCAGCTTTTCTGCGCGTCTCATTTCATCGTATCAGGAGGGATTCTTATTCGTACCAGTGAGAAACGTGCCAAGAAAATCTGGTTGATCGCCGGAATTGCCGTGGCCGCCGTGGCGCTCATGGTGTTTCTCGGTGTTTTGATTTGGGGCTTGAGCCTGAAAAACAGCGACAAGGTGTTTCCCAATGTCTGCGTGTCGGGTGTGAACATCGGCGGCATGGAGACGGAGGAGGCCACCCAGGCGCTGGAGAGCACTCTGGCCTCCACCCACGCCACCCGCACCCTCACCGTGGTTTTGCCCGACCGCAAGCTGGTCTTTGACCCGGAGATGGCCAACACCCCCATGGACACGGAAGCCATGGTGGAGGCGGCTGTGGACTACGGCAAGGACGGCGGCGTCTTCCAGGTCATCGGCACCTATTTAGCCTGCAAGAAATCGGCCTATCTTCTGGATCTGGAGAACTTTCTCCAGGTGGACACGGAGTATATCCGGGAACTGATCGACAAGACCGCCCAGGATGTGGAGCGGGACGTGGTGCAGTCGGAGATCACCATGGACGAGGAAAACAGCGTCATTCGAATCCAGCTGGGCTACACCGGCCGCAAGCTGGACGCCGACAAGCTCTATGACCAGGTGCTGGAGGCCTATCACTCCGGTGATCTGTCCGACATTACCTTTAACTATGATCTCACGCCCTATGACATTGTGGATCTGGCGGCCTACTATAATGAGTATTGTACCCCTGCCAAGGACGCCTATTACGACAACGAGACCAAAACCGTGGTCAAGGAGGTGGTGGGCTACGGCTTTGACCTGGCCGCGGCCAACCAGCAGCTGGCCTTGGCGGAGGAGGGCTCAGTCATCGAGATCCCCCTGGACGTCATGGAGCCGGAGGTCACGGCGGAGGAGTACATGGAGAAGTACTATCCCGACACGCTGGCCTCTTACAACAGCCCCTACTACCCCAATGCCAACCGCACCACCAATCTGATCCTGGCCTGTAAGGAGATCGACGGCACGGTGCTCGAGCCCGGCGAGGTCTTCTCCTTCAACGAGACCGTGGGCGAGCGCACGGCGGAGAAGGGCTATAAGGAGGGCATTATCTACGCCGACGGCGGCTCCAGCGAATCCGAGGTCGGCGGCGGCATCTGCCAGGTGGCTTCCACCATCTACTACTGCGCGCTCCTGGCCGACTTCCAGATCGTGGAGCGGGAGCCCCATATGTACGTGGTGAGCTATGTACCCAAGGGCTGCGACGCCACGGTCTACTGGGGCGCTACGGATTTCAAGTTCAAGAATACCAATGAGACGCCCATTATGATCACCGCCGAGGCATCGGATGGCTATGTGCGCATTGCCTTCAAGGGCACCAACGAGCACGACTACACGGTGAAGATTACCTACGAGTGCATCTCCACCATTCCCTACGAGGAGATCGAGGAGCTCGACGAGACCAAGCCCGAGGGCTACCGTCAGCTCAAGCAGGAGCCCCACACCGGCTATGTCTACTGGAGCTACAAGAACTATTACGATCTGGATGGCAACTTCCTCCGCACGGAAAAGTGCGATATCAGCGAGTATGACAAGTACGATGCCATCTATATCGTCGGCCCCGAGCCGGAGCCGGAGCCCGAGCCAGAGCCGGAGGAGCCCGAGGTGCCGGAGAATCCGGAGAATCCGGAGAATCCAGAGGAAGGGGACGAGGATCTCACCCTGGATGATATCCTCAATGGCTCACTCTTCCATTAACACGCAGGGCGCGCTGCAAGAAAGCAGCGCGCCCTTTATCCCCATTTTCAGGCGATCTTTATGGCCGCCCGCAATTCTACTGCGCCTGTAGGGCGGCATGCCCTCATGCCGCCGCTGACGGTAGCGGCGACTCTATTGAAGACTTGCGGTGATCGGTGGTTCTGATCCCCTCCGGTATGGCTTGCGCCATACCACCTCCCCTTGGGCACCAAGGGGAGGCATCGTGCCGCGCAGCGGCATCACAGCCCCACAGCATGAAATCCATCCCGGCGCAGCACCAGCGCCTCGGTGAAGCCGCAGCTTCGCAGCAATTGCGCCGACTCGCGGTAGTGACAGGCGAGGTTGCGGGAATCGTGGCAGTCGCTGGTGAGAATTACCTGCCCGCTCATCTCCCGCAGTGCTTTGAGAAGGGGCGGCGCCGGATAGGGAACAGTGCGATAGCCCCGGGCGATGGCACCGGTGTTCACCTCCACGGCCATGCCCCGGGAGACGGCTGCGTCCATGGCCTCCAGGGCGGCGGCGCGGTAGCGGGGATCGTCCTCATCAAAGAGTGCCCCGCCCTCGTTGAACTTGGCCACCAGATCCAGATGCCCGGCAATCTGCGCCGGGCTCTTTTCGTAGGCGGCGGCACACTGGGCAAAGTACGCCTTGCAATAGGCATAGGGGTCGGCGAAGCGGGCAATGTGGGAAGCCGTCTCCTCCCGGCTCAAGTCCACGCACAGGAGCTCTCCCTGGTGGGCGAAATAGTGCACGGATTCGATGAGATAGTCGTAGGGAAAGGCGCTGTAGGGCGCAAGAGAATCGTGCTCAACGCCCAGGAGAATTTCAAGCTTTCCCTGATACTGCCGCTGGAGTGCCAGCACGGCGTTCTGGTAAGCCTGCTCCTTCTCAGGCGTCATGGCGGCGGAATCATAGGCGGCGGCGCCGTGGCCGGAAAAGCCCAGGGACACGAACTGTAAGGCCAGGGCAGCTTTGGCCATGGCCTGGGGCGTGTCGGCGCCGTCACAGAAGACGGTGTGGGTGTGGACACAGGAGCGGAAGAGCTCACACATCCCAAAAAACCTCCCTTCCGGCTGCTGCGCCTGCGGCGTTTGTGCAGGTCGCATAAGAAAGCCGGTATAATTTTTACATGGATACAAATTCTTCAAGGTTTGTTTTCATTTCGGTCACCGGACGTTCAAGAATTCCTTCGGCGTTTGGAGTATGATAATGCCATCAGGAGGTGATACGAAGCGAGCGATTAAAACCCCATAAATATTAACTAAAAACCTCATTTTTTCCTTTCTTTCTCTCTCTCACACCAATATATCTCCCTTTTCTCTTTCTTCCTCTTTTTCTTTCTCTTTTTCCTGCATATGCCGATGCCGCGGAAATCTCCGAGGATAGCCAAACGGCATATGTACACCTTCAAGCAATGCCGCCCGGCGTGACGAACCGGGCGGTTTTTTTATGCTTCCACCGGCGCTGCAGGGACATCGTGATGCAGGGGCAGGGTAATTCCCACCCGGAAGGTCTTTTGCAGGGGATAGATGTCCAGAGTACCATGGTGGGCTTCCACAGTCTGGCGCACGGACTCCAGACCGATCCCCAGCTGCTCGCTGCCCCGCTTGCGGGAGAGAAAGCGGTTTCCGGTGCGCTGGTAGCGGCCGTCGTAGCTGTTTTCCACCTTGAGGAAGAAGGTGGACGCCGCGGCGCGCACCTGGATGGAGAGGCTTCGCGCTCCTTCGGGACAGCGCTGGCAGCCTTCGATGGCGTTTTCCATTAGATTTCCCAGCAAGGCGCACCATTCCAAATCGGTGAGCGGCAGCCCCTGGGGGATGTTGAAGGCCAGCTGGGCGCGGATGTGGTATTTTTCCGCGGCAGCCTGGTAGAATTGCAGCAGCGCATCCACAGCGGCATGGTTGGAGAAGGTGCCTGGGGCAATGGCATTCCCCGGCTTGAGGGGATGGGGCAAGGCCTCCAGGTAATGCATGAGCTCCTCCTGGGCTTGGGCGGTCTCCGGCTGACTTTTTACCTGGCTGGCCAGCTCAGCAATGGTGCGCGCATGTTGGCGCACGTCATGGAGGAGCCGCCGGTTCTCCGCTATATATTGCGCAGTTCGGTTGGCATACTGCATCTGCATGGCGTACTGGCGCTCAATCTGCCGGTGCTCTTCGGCAAAGGCCAGGGAACGGGCGTAGGCAGCGAGAATGTCTCGCCAGAGCGACAGGCCGATGGCCACAATCATGGCCAGGGTACCCCACTCGCTGAACCATCCGGCGAGGCGGGGCTCAAACTGCGGCAGCAGCCGATCCCAGATCAGAAGCGTTGCATAGAGCGTGGAGGCATAAAACAGCGGCGCCATCTTCAGCTGCTTTTTCAGCAGCGCGTAGAAGGCCACGGCCAGGAGATAGAGCGCCGTTCCCAGCTTGAAGAGGGTGATGATCCCGGAGAAAACTGCCATCACCGGTATGGTGAGGTGAGACGAGAGAAGGCCATAGAGCAGCGAGGCGAAGCAGAACAGTGTACCGGCGGCGGTGAAGAACGCTGCGACGCGCCGCTCCACATCGCAGATTCTATTCTGCAACAGCACCACAAAGAGAATGATGCAGTGGCCACAAAAGCTCTCCATGGCGTACCAGGGATGGATCGGAAGCGGTATGAACCGGTGGAGCAGCTGCAATATGGTGGTTAGAGCGGCGAAGAGGCACAAAATGCCGAAAAGCTTTGCGTCCTGCCGCTGGAGGCGGTATCCGGCGAAGAAGGCCATGGCCGCGCATACCAGGCTGAGGATCAGTGCCGATACTTGGAGCGAGAGGGATAGACCCCGCAGCAGCGTTACGCCGCCGGGCAAACCGAATGCCGGCGGATAAACCAGGCCGCTATAGTAGTGGGAGGCATCCCGCACTGCCAGGAGAAGCTTCACCCGTCCGCTGGCCTGGAAGGTCACGGTCTCGATCTTGGTGCGGGGTGTGTAGGTCTCCTCGTCGGGATCTCCCATCTGGGCGACCAGGGTGTCGTTCACATAGAGCCGGTAGGCGGAGTAGATCTCCGGCAGCTCCAGGGCGTAGATGCGCTCGGTCTCCGGCAGCAGAAGGGTGAGCACATAGCTGCCGCAGCCGTGGGGATCGTCGCTGGCGGCGGTTTTAAAGTTGGTTTTTTCTCCGATGGCGCAATAGGTCATGTACCGGTCGTCGCCCTCCTCCTGGAGCTGGGCGGGGGTAAAGAGCACGTCGGGATAAAATGCCCAGCCGTGGATGAGGTAGTGAATCTGGTCTTCGGTGAGATCGGCCTCGCGGAGTACCAGAAGCCCGTCAATGCCCTGAGGCCCCGGCGAGGTATACTTGTTGTCCATGTAGTAGAGCACCAGGCACAGCGCACAGCCCAGCGCCACAGTAAAAAGCATGGTGAGAAGGCGGGCGGCAAGATGCTTCATCTGCGGCGCCTCCTTCCAAAGAACCATGCCGCCAGGCCGGCTGCCACGAGCACGGCAGCGCCAGCGAGCACAGGCAGCAGCCAGGTTCGGTTGACCTGCTGCGCATCGGGTTCGGATTGATGCACTTCATATACGCCCGGTGCGGAGAGGGAGAAGGTGGCAACGCCCAGGGCACTGTCATAGATGCCATCGCTCACCCAGCTCCCGCCGGCATCCAGCAGAGAGAGGCTGCCTGCGGGCGCCTTCTCCAGCGGAACCATCACCACGGTGCCGGGGAGACTGGTCACGGCCACGTCGTCCACAGTGAGCACCAGAGAGATGTGACGGGTGTCCGGCTGGGTGATTTCGATGTAAAAGCGGCTGTCTGCCTGGAGGGAGAGGGCTTTCAGCGCGTCGCTCGGGATGGTCACGGTGATGCCGTTTTTAGAAAAGCGTGCCTGATCGGCGTCCTCCAGCATGAGGAGAACCCGCGCGCCGGAGAGCAGGCTATAATCCTTGGTATCCTCTTCTAGAAAGCTATACTGGGGCAGCGATTCTCCGGGCTCTTCCTCCAGCTCCGGCTCAGTCTGAGTTCCTTCGTTCACCATTTCGACGGGAATCTCGGCAGAGGGCTCCGGCACCATGGTGGGTACGTCCTCCGCATCGGAATCCTCCGGCGGCGGAGACTGGGTGCCGCTGGAGTCCGGTACGTCGCTTTCCGGGGGATCGGAGGGCACTTCGTCCTCCGGCGTCTCGTCCACAACGGGATCCTCCGGCGTGTCGGGGGGATCTACGGAGCCGTCTGGCTCGTCGGGAAGCTCCACTGCGGGAGGCGGCTGAACCACATCGCCGGGCGGGCTTCCGCCGCTGCCGCCGCCGTCCCGGTCGCCGCCCACTTCAAAGGTGGTGATGGTGCCGTCCCAGGTGAAGCGGAAGACATTGGTTTCGCCCTCAGGCCATGTTGCCAGAAGCTCATAGGAGCAGCCTTCCACCAAGTATTTCACATTGACGTTGATTCGCGTCCCGGTGCTATAGGCAAAGTTCTCCTCCTGCCAGGGACCGCCGTTGGTGGAGACCAGCACGGTGACATCCTCCAGCGTGTCTCCAATCCAGGGAAAACAGAGGTTATAGCTCACAAACCAGCACTCCAGCCGCGGCTCCGCCTGGATGGAGATGGGAACGGTGACCGTGGGAAGGGTGACACCCTCGGCAAGAACGGTGTTCTCCGGCAGGATCACCTGCCCCACCACCTCAATCACGCCGGGAACGGAGGTGTCGGGCGTGGGATCCTCCCAGACGATGGAGCCATAGAGATTGATTCCGGTATCGGTGGTGCAGTGGATGGAGGATGTCCAGCTCGAGGCGGAAAAATAGGAGGAGAAATAGTCTGCCCAGTCGGTGCCCACCGGGATGGCCTCGGCATAGCGGTGGGAGAGATCATCCAGGGAGACAATCACCTGGGGCGGCGGATCTCCCTCGAGCAGTAGGATGGGAAAGGACACATAGGGCGAGACGGTATCGGCAAAGCGGTAAGAATCCGAGGCGAGAATCTTGCCCTGTACCATGTATTCTCCCGGCGCCAGATCCTCTGCCTCGAGAAAGGACAGATCCCAGGCCACCCGGAAGGTGTCCTCCAGGGGCTCGCCGCCCGGGGAGACGGCCTCCACATGGACAAAGACCAGCTGGGAAGTCACCTGACAGATTGTCTCCCAGGCGTTCATCCAGAGGGAGACAGGCTCCCGGGATGCCCACGCCTCCGCCTCCTGTACAGCGGTGATGATGTTTTGAGAAGCTGCCTCCTCCTCGCCCAGAACGGGGCAGGCGAGGAGCAGAGCGGTCAAGAGTAACGCGAAGAGCGTCAAAGTCCATCGCTTCATCAGGTACCTCCCATGGTTCCAAAGACGTAGCTGCGGTACTGCGTGAGCAGCTCATGCTTGCGGCGGCGCGCCATGGGAAGGCGGGTGCCGTCAAGCAGGAGAAAGTCGTTGCCATCCTGGTCGGCGATATAGTCCATATTCACCAGCAGGCCGCGGTTGCACGGGAGGAAGCGCTCGTCGGAGAGCAGCAGCTCGGCAATGGCGGAAAAGCTCCGCCCGGCGGGCAGGGCGCCCTCCACGGTGTGGATGACCACGGTGCGGCCTTCAATATCCAGATAGAGAATATCCCGGGTGTCCAGCTCCAGGGGCTGCTGGCCGATGGTCACCTCCAGGGAGGGCACCTGGCACTCCCGCCGCACGCGGCAGTTTTCCATGGCCTGGGCAAAGTCCTCATCCTGCACGGGCTTGACGAGATAGTGGGCGCTGTTGAGAGAGAAGCCCTGGCGCATGAAGTCCTCCGAACTGGTGAGGAATACAAGCTTACAGTTTTGATCCCGGCTGCGCAGCGTCTGCGCCGCTTCCACGCCGGAGATTCCGCTCAGATAGATGTCCATAAATACAATATGGAAGCGCCGTGTCTTTAGAGTCTCCAGAAATGCCTCGCCGCTGGAGAAGCAGGAGAGTACATAGGGAACATGCCGCGATTTGCAGTACTCCTCCAGCTTGTTGGAAAGCCATGTGCGATCAGTGGGGTTGTCCTCCACTGCCGCAATCTGGAACACTTTCATAGCATCCGCCTCCATCGCATAATAACTCAGTATAATTATAACATAAGATACAGGATTGTGTCATTCCGTTTGCGCCAAAATACAGCCTTTTGCGCAATCCCCTCCCAGGATACCCCATGCGGCGCTGTTGCTTTTTTGGCCGTAAATGGTATAATAAAGCTACGAAATCGAAAGATGACAAATGGGGTGACAACTTGCGCGATGCCTACGGCCGGGAGATCAATTATCTGAGAATCTCCGTCACCGATCGGTGTAACCTCCGCTGCCGGTATTGCATGCCTGCAGAGGGCGTGGTCAAAAAGCGCCACCAGGATATGCTGTCCTTGGAGCACCTCCTGGAGATTGCCCAGGCAGCCGTAGCGCTGGGGGTGCGGAAAATCCGCCTCACCGGCGGCGAACCCTTGGTACGGCGCGGCGTGGTGGGACTGGTGGAGGCGCTGGCTCAAATCCCGGAGGTGGAGGATCTCTCCATGACCACCAACGGCATCCGATTGCCCCAGTTTGCCCCGGCACTCAAGGCTGCGGGACTCAAGCGGCTGAACCTGAGCCTGGATACCCTGCGCCCGGAGCGCTACGCGGCCATGACGCGGCTGGGGAGCCTGGAGGAGGCCTTGGCGGGCTTCCATGCGGCGCTGGCGGAGGGCTTTTCTCCCATCAAGGTCAACGCCGTATTGATCGGCGGCTTTAACGACGATGAGATTCCCGATCTGGTGGGGCTCACAGCGCGCTATCCCATCGAAATGCGCTTTATCGAGCTCATGCCCATGGGACATGCGGTGTTTCCGCCGGAGGCGTATCTCCCGGCAGAGCGGGTGCTGGAGGCGGTGCCGTCGCTCACGCCGCTGCCGGAGGAAATGGGCACGGCGCGGCTCTATCAGTTGCCGGGTGCCCCGGGGCGCGTGGGACTCATTTCCCCCCTGAGCCGGCACTTCTGCGGCAGCTGCAACCGCATCCGCCTCACGGCGGACGGTTTTTTGAAGCCCTGCCTGCACGGAGCGGAGGAGATCTCCGTGGCTTCCCTCCACGGCACGGCGCTCACGGAGGCGCTGCGGACGGTCATTGCCCACAAGCCGCCCTGCCATGACCGTCTGGCCTGGGACAGCCCCTCCAAGAGCATCAGAACCATGAATGAAATCGGCGGTTAGGAGGCATGACCATGGAAATGACAGCAGCGGTGCTCACCATGAGCGACAAGGGATATGAGGGACTGCGGCAGGATACGTCGGGTCCGGCCATTTGCCAGATGCTGGAGGCGGCGGGCTACCGGATTGTCCACCGGGAAATCCTGCCCGACGACTTTGACGCCATCGCGTCGGCGCTCAAAGCATGTGCCGATGAGCGTAAGGTCTGCCTGGTGGTTACCACCGGCGGTACGGGCTTCGCGCCCCGGGACGTGACGCCCGAGGCCACGGCCTCGGTGCTCGAGCGGCTCACGCCGGGAATTCCCGAGGCCATGCGCGCTGAGAGCATGCGCATTACCCCCCGGGGCATGCTCTCCCGGGAGACGGCGGGCATCCGCGGTCAGACGCTGATCGTCAATTGCCCCGGCAGCGAGAAGGCGGTGCGGGAGTGCCTGGGCGCGGTGCTGCCCGCATTGGGACATGGCATCGAAATTCTCCGGGGCGTGGCCGGTGAGTGCGGCAGCCACGGGAAGGGAGGACATGGCCATGGCTAAGGTGGTGGCGGTTTGCATCAGCGAGAAAAAGGGCGAGCAAAAGCATGAGATTCCCGTGGCGGAGCTCCGGGAGAACCACGGGATCGTCGGGGATGCCCACGCCGGCACCTGGCACAGGCAGGTGAGCCTCCTGGGGGTGGAGAGCGTGGCCAAGGTGCTCCAGCACGTGAGCTTCCCACTATCCCACGGCGCTTTTGCTGAGAACATCCTCACCGAGGGCATCTGCCTATACAAGCTCCCCGTGGGAACGAAGCTTCGCATCGGCCAGGCGCTGGCGGAGGTGACCCAGATTGGCAAGGAATGCCACAGCGACTGCGCCATTCGCAAGACTGCCGGAGACTGCGTCATGCCCCGGGAGGGCATTTTTGTGCGGGTGCTCGCCGGAGGCACGGTGAGGGCGGGAGATCCCATCGAGCTGGTACAGACACAAGAATTATGATAAATTCAGCCCTGTTTGCGGATTTGAAAACAGTTTCAAACCGCGAACAGGACTTTTATTGTTGGGAATGTGCAATAATAACCGAAACTTTGGGGAAATTTGCCGAATCATTGTGATAATCGCCTATAAGCAATCCGGCCAAATCCCTTGACAAGGCATGGCGAAAAATCTATAATTAAATACCGATAAGAAAATATCGAAACAAGAGGAATGATCCGGCACGGACGGGAGATTCTATGAACACACAGCACTTACAATATATTGTGGAAATTGAGCGCACGCGCTCCATCTCCCAGGCGGCCAAGAATCTCTATCTGAGTCAGCCCAACCTCAGCCGGGTACTCCACGAGCTGGAGGAGCAGCTGGGGTTTGCCATCTTTGAGCGCACCAGCCGGGGCGTCATGCCCACGGATCGCGGGGCGCTGTTTCTCCAGTATGCCCGGCGTATTCTCATGGAGATGGAGAGCATTGAAGCCCTGGGGCGGTTCGACCCGGCGAAAAACCGGCTGCGCATCTGCTTCCCCCGGTCGGGGCGATATCTCGACGTGGCGGCGCGGTTTCTGGCGGAATCCTATCCCGGCGCCTACACCTGGATTTCCCCGGCGCTGCCGGAGGATCTGGCGCGATGGGAGCTTGTGCAGCGGGACTGCGCGGACAATGGCGTCTACTACCGCGACGCGCTGATCTATCGCAGGAGCTATACCTTTACCGAGATGGAGCGGCAGCTTTTGCGCAGGATTTTGACGCAGATGAAGGAAGAAGCCAGACTGTTGAAAAACCCCGCAGAAGACTGATGAGACAGAGCAGCGGGGGGTGTGTGCGGGGGGCAAAAAGCCCACCGCGCGTTCAATCAAACAGGATTTTGAAACTTTTTTGAAAGTTTCAAAATCCG
>DVGD01000010.1 GCA_018712905.1 Candidatus Avoscillospira stercoripullorum
ATATCTGAAATTTACTAAAATAACGAGGATTTCCTGGCAATATCTACACAGGAGAAGACGTTCTTCCCGTGGAGACGGGTGATCCAGTCGGCCAGCCGTTCGTCTGGCATGCCGGGGGGATTCTTCCCCGCAAAGACCACCGTGTCCCCCGGCTGCACCGCATGGGTGAGCTTGTGCCAGACCGTTTCCAGCGTAGCCTCCGTCACCGGGCTGCCGGCTTCATTGATATCGGTGTTGGTCTGAAGCAAGGGATCAATGATCTTGATGTTGGTACGGGTGACTTCCTTGGTCAGCACCATATCGTTGGGCAGCGACATCTCGTCAATGGCTGCCTGGATGAATCCACCGGCGGCACCGCCCAGAATGCCCAGCACCAGCGTCTTTCCGCCCAAGGCCTTGACAACCTTGGAGACATTGATGCCCTTGCCCCCTGGATCCAGCCGTGTGGCACTGACACGATTGACCGTATTGACCGCAAAGCCCGGCAGGATCACGGTCTTATCCAGCGCCGGGTTCAGGGTGACTGTAATAATCATGGCATGTACCTCGTCGTGCAAGTTCGGTATGTTCTTTATATTTTACGGCTGCAATAAAAAAAAGTAAAGTGGCGGGAACCTTTTCCGCAGAAATTCGTCTTCTTGACAGAAGGCATTCCAAATTTTCCTTTGGAATTTGCATTTCTCAACAAAGTATGGTAGAATGGTTGCGATCTTGCGCGGCGGCAGCTTTGCCGCCTGTTTGGCAGCGTTTTGGATGCTGCAACCGTTCATTCACCCCACAGCAAGTAAAGGAGCGTATTGACCGTTGAAACTATTTGGTAGCACGCGATCCGGTTCCCGTCTGGCCAAGAACCGCAAGTCTGCCCTTGTCCAAGCCGCTGCCTCCTCCGGCGGCGCCGTTGCGGCAGAGCCGGCGCAGGCGCGTCGCCGCAATCCTCTCAAGCCCCTGGCCATCGTGCTGGGCATTCTGCTGCTGATTGAAATCGTCTACTTTGTCTGCATCTACTCCAACAACAGCTTCATTGCCAAGTGGCGCACCATCTACATCGAAACTGCCATGGATACCCTGAGCCACAAGTGGCTGGCCACCGCCATCATCCCCCCTGACATCATCGAGGACGTGATGGATCAGCGCCGTCAGGCACTGGAGCAGCAGATAGGTCTCTCCTCCAGCTGGACAAAGGAAGAGGAAGACGAGCAGACCGAAGACGAAGCCCCCCTCACCGACGAAATTGTCACCGATGTGGAAGTCATCCCCGAAGTGAATCCAGAGGAGGTGGCTGAGGAGAACTTCTACCAGCTCTTCTATGAGATCGATCAGCCCTCCCTGGAGGCATATCTCGCCGAGCATCCCGAGGTGCTGGAAAACGGCTGGGACAACCTCTACATCAACGAGGCCGGTCTGGATGACAGCGGCACCTCCATTCAGACCATCCACGGCGAGCAGGTGCTGGCCATCGACGCCAAAAATCAGGTGCTGCTGGTGCGCGTCTCCGGCTCAGGCTACCTGGGCGTGCTGGCCATTGCCAAGGATCCCAGCCGGCTGAGCGTATATCCCTCCAGCCAGCTGGGCGTCACTGGTGAATACATCGGCACCATCGCTGAAAACCACAATGGCATTCTCTCCATCACCGGCAGCGGCTTCATCGATCCCAACGGCAACGGCAACGGCGGCATCCTGGCCGGCTACGCCATGTGTGACGGCACTGCCTACGGCAACGCCCACATGGGCTGGGGCTATAAGCGCATCGAGCTCCATGAGGATGACCTCTTCTACATCAAGGACGCCAGCGACCCGGTGAGCGAGGACACCACCGACGCCGTGGAGTTCCAGCCCGCCCTCATCATCGACGGCACCATCGTGGTGGACGCCAACTGCGGCTGGACAGGTCTTCAGCCCCGCGCCTGCATCGGCCAGTCGGACAAGTACGAAATCCTGATGCTGGTCATCGAAGGCCGGATGCCCCTGCGCTCCACCGGCACCCATGTCATCGAGTGCGCCGAAATTCTCAAGCGTCACGGTTGCATGCAGGCCATGAACTTGGACGGCGGCACCAGCGCCATGATGTACTTTGACGGCGAATACGTCACCAAGTGCTCCAACCAGGCTCTGGCCTCGGGACGTCCCGTCCCCACCGCCTTTGTATACAAAAAGGCACAATGATAAAAAAATTTCCGGAGATCCAAAGGATCTCCGGATTTTTTTACTGCTTGCTGTCCTTTTCCCGGATGGCCACCCGGCGGATTTTACCGCTGATGGTCTTGGGCATTTCGGCCACGTACTCGAAGATCTTCGGGCACTTATAGGAGGCCGTGTTCTGGAGGACGAACTGCTGGAGCTCTCTCGAGAGATTGCCATTTCCCACATAGCCGTCGGTGAGAACGATGGTGGCTTTAATTCGGAAGCCGCGTCCCAAGTCCGGCACACCGGTGACGGCGCACTCCAAAACAGCCGGGTGCTGCATCAGGACGCTTTCCACCTCGAAGGGACTGACCCGGAAGCCGCAGGACTTGATAACATCGTCGGTGCGGCTCACATAGGTGATGTAGCCGTTTTCGTCCATGGTGGCAAGATCCCGGGTGTGGTACACGCCGCCCTCCCAGACCTCGTCATAGGCCGCCTGGTCGCCGCAGTAGCCCATGAAGATGCCGAAGTGGGTACCGTCCGCCGGGGGTACCACCACAATCTCGCCGGTTTCGCCGGGGGCGGCCACGGTGCCGTCCTCCTTGCGCAGCTCCACGTGATAAAGAGGCGTGGGACGTCCCATGGTACCCAGGTGATGGGGCTGCCCCACCAGGTCTGCAATCATCAAGGTAGACTCGGTCTGGCCGAAGCCCTCCCGGAGCTTGAGGCCGGTCTCCGCTTCAAAGCGGCGGGCAATCTCGGGGTTCATGGCTTCGCCGGCGGTGACCACGTCCTGGACCGAGTCAAAGGCGCCGGGGGTGATGCCCCGCTTGACGAAGAAGCGGTAAATGG
>DVGD01000073.1 GCA_018712905.1 Candidatus Avoscillospira stercoripullorum
CCCAGGGTGAAGGCCTTTTTGTTGAGCTCCAGGAATTTGGCCGGGACGCTCTTCTCCAAAGCGGCCATCCACTCCTCCTCGGTGAAGTCGAAGTGGCGGGAGAGGTGCCCCATGAGGACGATATTCACGGCCTTGCTGGAGCCGGCTTCCTCGGCCAGCTTGAGCGCATCGATGGCATCCACCCGGATGCCCGCATCGGTCATGGTCTTGACCAGGTTTTCCGGGTACGAAGCCGCGCCGGTGATGACGGGCATGGGATTGATCTGCTGGGTGTTGGTGACGATGACGCCGCCGGGCTTTAAAAACTCCGTCCACCGGGCTGCCTCCAGGAGCTCAAAGGAGACGATGCAGTCGGCCTCGCCCTTGTCGATGATGGGAGAATAGACCTTGTCGCCAAAGCGGACATAGGTGACCACGCTGCCGCCCCGCTGGCTCATGCCGTGGACTTCGGAGACCTTGGTGTCACAGCCCCGGCTCAGGAGCACCCGACCCAGGAGCTTGGAGGCCAAGAGGCTGCCCTGGCCGCCGACACCGACAATCATGACATTTTTCGTTTCCATGTTCAGACCTCCTTGGGGGCGCAGAGCGCGTCGAACTTGCAAAGCTGCTCACACACGCCGCAGCCGGTGCAGAGGGTGGCGTCGATCTTCGCCTTGCCTTCGGTGATGCTGATGGCGGGGCAGCCGATCTTCATGCACATCTTGCAGGTTTTGCACTTCTCAGGATCCACGGTGAGGGGCGCCTTGTGCTTGACGTACTTGAGGAGGGCGCAGGGACGGCGGGAGATGATGACGCTGGGTTCCTCCGCCTGGAGCTCCTCCTTGACGGCCTGGTCGCACTCGGCCAGGTTGTAGGGATCCACCACCCGCACCCGGCGGATGCCCACGGCGCGGCAGAGGCTCTCCAGGTCGATCTTGGTGCAGGGGTCGCCCTTGAGATTATAGCCCGTGGTGGGGTTCTGCTGGTGGCCGGTCATGCCGGTGATGGAGTTGTCGAGAATGATGATGGTGGCGTTAGACTCGTTATAGGCCACGTTGATGAGGCCGGTGACGCCGGAGTGCATAAAGGTGGAGTCACCGATGACGGCCACGGTCTTCTTGCTCTGCTCCGGGTCGGAGGCCTTTAAGAAGCCGTGGATGCCGGAGACGGAGGCGCCCATGCAGATGGTGGTGTCGATGGCGGCCAAAGGCGCCACGGCGCCCAGGGTGTAGCAGCCGATGTCGCCAAACACGGTGAGCTTGTTCTTGGCCAGGGTATAGAAGAGGCCGCGGTGGGGACAGCCCGCGCACATCACCGGCGGCCGGGCGGGAATGTCCACATCCAGCTTGGTGCCGGCGTGTACAGGATAGCCCAGCTTCTCCGCCACGATGTTCTGGCTCAGCTCGTCGATGCAGGAGAAGGTGTCCTTGCCCACGGGGTCAAGCCCCAGGTTGCGGCAGTGATCCTCGATGAAGCCGTCCAGCTCCTCCACCACCACCAGTTTTTCCACACTGGCTGCAAAGTCGCGGATGGCCTTCACGGGCATGGGCCAGGCAAGACCCAGCTTGAAGACGGGGTAGCGGTCGCCCACCACTTCCTTCACATACTGGTAGCTGGTGGAGGCGGTGATGATGCCCATGGTGTGCTCCCGGCCTTCCTCCACGCGGTTGAAGGGCGAGGTCTCGGCGTACTCGGTGAGCGCCTGGGTGCGCGCTTCCACCACCGGATGGCGGCGCTTGGCGTTGCCGGGCATCATGATGTACTTGGCGCCGTTCTTCTCATAGGGCTTCTCCGCGGGCATCACCCGCTCGCCGGGCTCCACCACGGACTGGGAATGGGAGACCCGGGTGCACATCTTGAAGAGCACCGGCGTGTCAAAGCGCTCGGAGAGCTCATAGGCCATCTTGGCAAAGGCGAGACCCTCGGCGGAGTCGGCGGGCTCCACCATGGGGATCTTGGAGGACTTGGCATAGTGCCGGGAATCCTGCTCATTCTGGGAGCTGTGCATGCCGGCATCGTCTGCCACGCCAATGATCATGCCGGCATTGACGCCGGTATATCCAATGGTAAAGAGCGGGTCGGCGGCCACGTTGAGTCCCACGTGCTTCATGCCGCAGAAGCTGCGCTTGCCGGCCAGGCTGGCGCCCAGGGCGGCCTCCATGGCGACCTTCTCATTGGGCGCCCATTCGGCATAAATCTCTTGGTACTTGGCGGCGGCTTCGGTGATCTCGGTGCTGGGGGTGCCGGGGTAGCTGGAGACGAAGCTGCATCCAGCCTCGTAGAGTCCCCGCGCCACAGCTTCGTTGCCGAGCATCAGTTGTTTCATGGCGTTTCCTCCTTTGGATTGGTATGGTCTCCGATGGAATCCTTCACCGAGACCACGACCTTGCGGTCATAGCAGGCAAAGATGCGGTCGATCTGCCCTTGGGGCAGGCGCGGCGTCACCAGGCTGACCACAGGGACGATGATAAGACCGGCAAGCATGCAGAATGCACCGGCGTTGATGGGTGATTGCAGCAGGGTGGGGAAATACTTCCCAAAAAAGATGTTGGCCAGCATCACCACTGTGGAGAACAGGAAGTTCACCCAGCAGGCACCGCGGGTGGTTTTCTTCCAGTAGAGTCCATAGAGGAACGGCGCCAAAAACGCGCCGGCCAGGGCGCCCCAGCTCACGCCCATGAGCTGGGCGATGAAGGTGACGTTGGAGCGGTACTGCACAATGGCCAGCACCACGGAAATGGCGATGAACACCATGATCAGAAGGCGCATGGTCAAAATCTGCCGTTTTTCATCCATGTCTTTTACTATTGTATCTTTAATGAAGTCCAGCGTCAAGGTGGAACTGGATGCCAGCACCAGGGAAGACAGGGTGGACATGGAGGCTGAGAGCACCAAAATCACCACCACGGCGATGAGAACCGTGGAAAGCCCCTCCAGCATGGTGGGCACAATGGAGTCATATCCATTGGCAGCCACGTCCACCTGGTCGGAGAAGAGCCGGCCGAAGCCGCCCAGGAAGTAGCACCCGCCGGCCACGATGGCGGCAAAAACCGTGGAGATGATGGTACCCTTGTCGATGGCCTTCTCGCTGCGGATGGCGTAGAACTTCTGCACCATCTGGGGCATGCCCCAGGTGCCTAGGGAGGTGAGCACCACCACCCCCGCCAGGTTCAGCGGGTCGGGGCCGAAGAAGGAGGTGAAGGCCCCCGGCGCCGGGGAGGCGGCGGGATCGCTGACCTGGGCCAGGCGCAGCAGGGCCTGGGAGAGGCCGCCCTCGGCCTGCATCACCGCGGCGATCACGGCGCAGATGCCGAAGATCATGATGATGCCCTGGATGAAGTCGTTGATGGCCGTGGCCATATAGCCGCCGGCGATGACGTACACACCGGTGAGCACCGCCATAACGATGACACACACGGCGTAGTCCACATGGAAGGCCATGCCGAAGAGGCGGC
>DVGD01000011.1 GCA_018712905.1 Candidatus Avoscillospira stercoripullorum
AACAGACCAAGCTGGTTCATCGCACAAGTGCCGTCACACCTCTCCAGCAAAGCTGGATGGAGAATTCTACGGGGCTTCGCCCCTAGAACTCCCGGCCAAGGCCGGCAGTTCAAGAATTCTTCAATCAGTCAGCCTTGCGCCATGACAGCTCCCCTCAAGGGGAGCCTTTGGTGCGGCGGAAATTTGTAGGGGTCGATGTCCCCATCGACCCGTCCGCGAAGCGGCCAATGGCCGCCGGGAGGCTTATGCGCAAAAAAACGCCCCGGAAGTCCCGGGGCGTTTGTTTCCTGCTTACGCCATGCCGGCGGTGATGATGGCCATTTTGTAGACCTCATCGGCGTTGCAGCCGCGGGAGAGGTCGTTGATGGGGGCATTGAGACCCTGGAGGATGGGGCCATAGGCCTCATAGCCGCCCAGGCGCTGGGCGATCTTATAGCCGATGTTGCCCGCCTCGATGCAGGGGAACACGAAGGTGTTGGCGTAGCCGGCCACATTGGAGCCGGGGAACTTCAGCTGACCCACGGTGGGGGACACGGCGGCGTCAAACTGCATCTCGCCGTCGATGGCGAGGTCGGGCGCCAGCTCCTTGGCGACCTTGGTGGCCTCGGCGGACAGCGCCACCGTGGCGCCCTTGCCGGAGCCCTTGGTGGAGAAGCTCAGCATGGCGACCTTGGGATCGATGCCGAAGAACTCCGCGGTCTTGGCGCACTCCACGGCCACCTCGGCCAGCTTCTGGGCGGCGGTGACGGTGACGTTGCCTTCCTTGTCCACAGAGTCCTCATAGGAGATGTTGATGGCGCAGTCGCCCATGCAGAGCTTGGAGAGGTTGTCGTCGCCGGGACGGGTGAGGATGAAGGCGGAGGACACCAGATGGGCGCCCTTCTTGGTCTTGATGAGCTGGAGGGCGGGGCGGACGGTGTCGGCGGTGGAGTAGGTGGCGCCGCCGAGAAGGGCGTCGGCCTTGCCCATCTTCACCAGCATGGTGCCGAAGTAGTTGCCCTTGGAGAGCGCCTTGGCGCAGTCCTCGGCACTCATCTTGCCCTTGCGCAGCTCCACCATCTTCTCGACCATGGCGTCCATCTCGGGATAGGTGGCGGGATCGAGGATGGTCACGCCCTCGATGTTGTAGCCGCCCTTGGCGGCAGCGGCCTTGACCTCGTCCACATTGCCCACGAGGATGACGTCCATGAGGTCATCCTTCAAAAGGCGGTCGGTGGCCTCGAGGATTCGGGCATCGGGACCCTCGGTGAAGACGATGGTGCGGCGGGTATTTTTCAGTGCTTGGATGAGTTTCGTAAACATAGCGTTACCTCCCAATGTAACTTGCGGAATGATCTATGACGATTATACACGTTTTTCTCTCCCGTCTCAACGGGCTTGGGCGAATTTTTTCTTCGGAATTCTCGCCTCCGCCACCCACCAGCCCAGGGCGCACAGGGGAAGGGCGGCGAAGACGTCCAGCGCCGAATGCTGCTTTAAAAACACCGTGGACAAAGAGATGAGCACCGTAATCACCGAGAAGACAATCCGCCACGGCCGCGTGCCGAAGCGGCGGCTTTTCCACCCGGCGTAGAGGGACGCCACCGCGCCGATGACGTGGAGGGAGGGGCAGACGTTGGTGTTGGTGTCGAAGGTATAAAACCAGGCCATAAACCGGGTGAGGATGTTGTCCCGGGGGAAGGCGGTGGGGCGGAGGTTCTGGCAGTTGGGAAAGAGGATGTAGATGGCCATGGTGATGGAGTAGGTGCAGATCACAAAGCGCATCATTTTCCGAAATGCCGGCACCTCGAAGAAGAAGGTGTAGACCAGCATCCCGATCAAAAACACGAACCAGAAGAGATACGGGATGAGGAACCACTCACAGAAGGGGATATGGTCATCCAAGGGGATGTGAATGGGGGTATAGACGTCGCTCACACCCACCCGCTCCACAAAGGCGAAGAGAAGCCCGAAAATCGGCCAAAACAGCAGCAGCTTCACATGGGAAAATTCCGGGGTGTTGAGGTACTTGAGGCGGAATTTCCGGTAATCCACAGGGCGCATAGGCTCCTTCCTTTCTCTGCCGCGTAGACAGTTGAGCCAATTATACCCGATTGTATGGTATTTCGCAAGAGCCGCAGTGCTTTTCCGGCTGCATGGCGCATACAATACTTCCAGGAGGGATGATCCATGTACCAAAGGAAGAGCCGCCGGTACGGGGCGGCCATGGTAGCGCTGTCGCTGTGCCTGCGGCTGGGGATATTTCTGGGTCTGGACGCCAAGGCGGCGGCCATGCTCTCCCAGGCGGCGCGGCAGGAGGAATTTGCGGCGTGGATGCTCTACTTGGAGACGGGCAAGCGCGCCGCGCCGGAGGAGGAGACCCAGCCGGTGTACGTCCTGGAGCTCATGCGGGCGCCGGAGGAGGAAGTGGAAGAAGAACCCGAGGAAGCGCCCGCGGAAGAAGAAGAAGAAGAAGAAGAAGAAGAAGAAGAGGAAGTCCCCCAGGAGGAGGAAGCGGAGGTGCCGGATCTCCACGCATCGCTGCCCGCGACCTTGGTGGGGGCGGAGGCCATTGCCGTCACCGGCGGCTGTACATACACCTACGACAAGGCGGCGCTGCTGGCGCAGCCGTCCACGCTGGACTTTTCCGCGGACGAGCCCACGATTTTGATTCTCCACACCCACGCCTCGGAGAGCTACACCCCCGAGCCGGGGGAAGTCTATGAGACGGCGGGGAGCTTTCGCACCCTGGACACGGACTACTCGGTGATCCAGGTGGGCAAAGCCCTGGCCGAGACCTTGCGAAGCTACGGCCTTCAGGTGGTGCACGACGCCGCCATCAACGACTACCCGTCCTATAACGATTCCTATGCAAATTCTCTCGCGCGCATCGAGGCGTGGAAGAAGCAGTACCCCTCCCTCCAGATGGTCATTGATCTCCACCGGGACGCGGCGGAGGACGGGCAGGGCAACGCCGTGGCGCTGACGGCGGAGGTGGATGGAGCGGACTGCGCCCAGCTGATGCTGGTGGTGGGGACGGATCAGGGCGGGCTGTACCATCCCAATTGGCAGGAAAACCTGGCCAATGCCCTGAAGCTCCAGTCGGTGCTGGAGGGGATGTACCCGGGGCTGTGCCGGAGCCTCAATCTGCGCACGGAGCGGTTCAACCAGCACGAGACGCCGGGGTCGATCCTGGTGGAGGTGGGCTGCACGGGCAACACCCTCACCCAGGCCAAGCGCTCGGCGGTGCTGCTGGGAGAAGCCCTGGCATCCATGATCGAATCCATCACCCAGGGCGGCGGCACGCTGGTCACCGCGCCGTAGGGGCGGCCAAAGGCCGCTGACGCGGTCGGGTCGATGCGGACATCGACCCCTACGCACCGCACCCTGTAGGGGCGGCCAAACAAGCCTCCCCTTGAGGGGAGGTGGCGCGCGTAGCGCGACGGAGAGGTGTTGAGGCAGCCGCGATATCCGCAAGCCTTCCGCAAAACGCACTGCGGCACGGGCGGGGATAAACCCCGCCCCTACGGCAAATCCGAGAGCGTGTCTGTAGGGGCGGGCTTTATTGCCCGCCCGTGGGGCAGTCGCGATTTCCATAAGGCTTCCCCACAACGCTACC
>DVGD01000074.1 GCA_018712905.1 Candidatus Avoscillospira stercoripullorum
GGCGTCCTTGGCCCAGGAAGAGATTTTGTCGGCGTCCTTGTAGCCGGAGAGATCGGCGCGGGCGCTCATGTCGTAGCCTTTGAGCTCGGCATAGCGGTAGAGGATGGCGGCCATCTGCTCCCGGGTCACCAGATCCTCGGGGTCGAACTTGTCCTTGCCATAGCCCTTGACGATGTCGTTGGCGGCAGCCCAGTTTACCGCGTCGGCATACCAGGCGCTGTTGGACACATCGGAGAATTCCGTGGGGAAGTCGCGCTTTTCTTCTTCCACATTGTAGAGCACCTTGGCCAGCATGCCCCGGGACAGAGCGCCGTCGGGATCGAAGCGGGTGGCGCTGACGCCGTCCATATAGCCGTAGTCATAGACGAATTCCACCGCCTGGTAATACCAGGTGCCAAGCGCTACATCGGTGAAGGGGAAGTCGCTGGAGTTATCCTCAAAGATACCCAGAATACCGGCAATGGTGAGCCATTTGGGAGCAAAGACAGCCTTGATGTTGACCGCGGAGGCGGGCATGGTAAAGGAGTAGACATTCTTGCGGACATAGGAAACGGAGAGCTCATAGCCGCGGCTGTTGGTGACCTTCAGATAGGTGAGCCAGTTGCCGCTTTCGGGATGGGCGTAAATGTAGATCGTGTCGTCTTCCTCTGCCTTGTCCTTGGACAAGGTGAGATAGCCGTCGCCTGCATCGTCATAGACTGTGATGGCATAGGTTCTCGTGTGCGCCAGCGCAGTGACCGAGAATGCGGAAAACGCCAGCACCAGCGCCAGAAGCAGGCTCAAAATGCGCGTTGTATTTCGTTTCATATTCCTTCCTCCTATTCTGTGACTGGAAAATGGAAGCCTTTTTCACTTCTAGCATACCATTCTTCCTATAGAAAATCAATCCCTATGCCAGCGGAATTTCCACTTGACAAATACCCTGAGGGGGTATATATTATAAATACCCCACAGGGGTATATGAAAGGGGAGAACGTCATGGAAAAATCCTGCTGCGGCGAGAAGAAAACGCTTCGTTCTGAGGAGCAGCGCAAAAAGCTCATTCACCGCCTCAATCGCATGGAGGGGCAGATTCGCGGTATTCGCGGCATGGTGGAGCGGGATTGCTATTGCACCGATATCCTCACCCAGTCCGCCGCCGTGCAGGCGGCGATCAACGCCTTCAACCGCGAGCTAATTGCAGCGCACCTCCATACCTGCGTTGCCAGAGATCTGCGGGAGGGAAAAGACGAAGTGATCGACGAGCTGGTGCTGACGCTCCAGAAACTGATGAAATAAAAGGTTGTGAAACAGATGGAACAGTATAATGTCACGGGCATGAGCTGCGCCGCCTGTAGTGCCCGGGTGGAGAAGGCCGTGGGGCAGGTACCCGGCGTCACGGCCTGCTCGGTGAGCCTGCTCACAAACTCCATGGGCGTAGAGGGCACGGCGGATCCTGCCGCAATCATGGCAGCGGTGGAGGCGGCGGGCTATGGCGCTTCGCCGAAATCCCAGGAGGCGGCACCCTCTGCCAAGGCGGCGGCACAGGCGGAAGCCCTGGCCGACCATGAGACGCCCCTTTTGAAGAAGCGGCTGGTTAGCTCCCTGGGCTTTCTGATTGTTTTGATGTATATTTCCATGGGGCATACCATGTGGGGCTGGCCGCTTCCTGCGGCACTTGCGGAAAACCCTGTAGCGCTGGGGCTCACCGAGCTCCTGCTGACAGCCATCGTCATGGTCATCAACCAGAAGTTCTTCCGCAGCGGATTTGTGAGCCTCTTCCACCGGGCGCCCAATATGGATACGCTGGTGGCGCTGGGCGCTTCGGCTGCATTCTTATATAGTACCTACGGCGTCTATGCCATGTCCGCCGCCCAGGCGGCGGGAGATGCGGAAATGGCCATGCACCATCTCCACGACCTCTACTTTGAGTCCGCAGCCATGATCCTCACGCTCATCACCGTGGGCAAGATGCT
This sequence comes from Candidatus Avoscillospira stercoripullorum, assembly GCA_018712905.1. Classification (GTDB taxonomy): domain Bacteria; phylum Bacillota; class Clostridia; order Oscillospirales; family Oscillospiraceae; genus Avoscillospira; species Avoscillospira stercoripullorum. The sequence goes on from DVGD01000074.1 coordinate 1,956, forward strand.
GGAGGCGCGCTCCAAGGGCAAGACCACCGACGCCCTCAAGAGCCTTCTCAAGCTCTCTCCCCAGACGGCAACGGTGGTGCGGGACGGCAAGGAGGAGACCATTCCCATTGCCCAGGTGCGAAAGGGCGATGTGTTCACCGTCCGTCCCGGCGAAACGGTGCCGGTGGACGGGATCATCCTGGAAGGTGAGAGCGCCCTCAATGAAGCCGCCCTCACCGGTGAGAGCATTCCCGTGGACAAGGCGGTGGGCGACCTGGTCTCGGCGGCTACTCTCAACCAGTCGGGCTTCCTCCGCTGTGAGGCCACCCGGGTGGGGGAGGATACTACCCTGGCCAAGATCATTCAGATGGTCAGCGATGCCGCCGCCACCAAGGCACCCATCGCCAAGGTGGCCGACAAGGTCTCCGGCGTCTTTGTGCCGGTGGTCATGTCCATTGCCCTGGTGACCACGGTCATCTGGCTATTTGCGGGGCAGACCTTCGGCTTTGCCCTGGCGCGGGGGATCTCGGTGCTGGTCATCAGCTGTCCCTGTGCCCTGGGACTGGCCACGCCGGTGGCCATCATGGTGGGCAACGGCATGGGCGCCAAGCACGGCATTCTCTTTAAAACGGCGGTTTCCCTGGAAAAGATGGGAAAGACGGAGATTGTCGCCCTGGATAAGACCGGCACCATCACCGCCGGTACGCCCCAGGTGACGGATCTGCTTCCCGCCGATGGCGTGAAGGAGGAAGAATTGCTCCACCTGGCCTATGTGCTGGAGCAGCGCAGCGAACACCCCCTGGCGCGTGCCATTCTTGACCGGGGCGCAGAGGCGGGCTTTGCTGCGGAAGACGTGTCAAACTTCCAGGCGCTGCCTGGCAATGGGCTCACTGCCACCTGGCAGGGACACGTCCTCCGGGGCGGAAACCGCAGCTTTATGGAAAAGAGCGGCGCCACGCTGGGTACCTTGGCGGAGAAAGCGGACGCCCTGGCTGGAGAAGGCAAGACACCCCTCTACTTCAGCCGTGACGGTGTGCTGCTTGGCATCATCGCCGTGGCGGATGTGATGAAGGACGACAGTGCTCAGGCCATCCGCGAGATGCAGGCCATGGGCATCCACGTGGTCATGCTCACCGGCGACAACCAGCGCACCGCTGCTGCCATCGGCCGCCAGGCCGGGGTGGATGAAGTGGTGGCCGGCGTGCTCCCCGATGGCAAGGAGCAGGTGATTCGCCAGCTCCAGCAGCGCGGCCAGGTGGCCATGGTGGGCGATGGAATCAACGACGCGCCCGCACTCACCCGGGCGGACATCGGCGTGGCCATCGGTGCCGGCGCCGACGTGGCCGTGGATGCAGCGGACGTGGTGCTGATGAAGAGCCGCCTCAGCGATGTCCCAGCGGCCATCCGTCTGAGCCGTGCTACCTTGCGCAATATCCACGAAAATCTCTTTTGGGCATTCATCTATAATGTCATCGGCATTCCCCTTGCCGCTGGCGCGCTGATCCCGTTGCTGCATCTTCAAATGGATCCCATGTTCGGCGCGGCAGCCATGAGCCTCTCGAGCTTCTGCGTGGTTACCAACGCATTGCGGCTCAATTTCTTCAAGCTCTACGACGCAACCCACGATCACAAGAGAAAATATCATAAAAAGGAGATCAAAACCATGGAAAAGACAATGAAAATCGAAGGCATGATGTGCGGCCACTGTGAGGCCACGGTGAAGAAGGCACTGGAGAACGTGGAAGGCGTGACCAGCGCGCAGGTGAGTCATGAGAACGGTACCGCTGTGGTAACCCTCTCCAAGGCCGTGGACGACGCGGCGCTCCGTGCCGCCGTGGAGGCCAAGGACTATCGGGTGACCTCCATTTCCTGACATATGATTACAAAAAACCGCCTCCCGTACCAACCGGTACAGGAGGCGGTTTGCGTATGAAGGGGAACTTAGCTGCTCTCTTTTTCCACCAGCACCCAGGGCATCACCTCGGACTGGCAGCTTTCACCATCAAGCAGCTTGAGCAGCATTTCCGCTGCGATTCTGCCCACTTTGTTGGCGCCGTGGGAGAGGGAGGTGATGCGGATGGGGGAGAGCTCGCTATATTGACTGTTGTCGAAGCTCACCACCGCCAAATCCTTGGGGATTTCCACGCCCTGTCCACGCAGGCTAGTTATCAAACGGATGGCCAATTCATCATTATAGCATACCACCGCGCTGCATCCTCCGAGGGAGTTTAAAATTTGCTCGGGGAAGGACGTGGCCTGTCCAGCCAGGATGCGGTCTTTGTCCTCGGTGGTGTACCAGAAGACCTGTTCGTCCTGCAGGGGCAGGCCGAGATCTCGCAGCGCATCGGCATAACCGGCATATCTGCCGTGTCCCTGGAGGTCATCGCTTTTAAAGATGCCGGCAATGTTCCGATGACCTTTTTGGTAGAGGTACTCCACCAGCATATACCCGCCGCCGTAGTTGTCGTCCAGAACAGAACAAGTGCCGGGGAGTTTATCGTAGCAGCCGTGCATGAATACCATGGGGATGCCGCGATCCAGGAGCTTCTGGTAAAGATCCAGATTGGGATTTGGCAAGCCGGTTTTCGTTCCTTCGATGAGCAGTCCATCCAATTGGGACAGATCAAGCAGGGTGGACAAGATACGCCGTTCGGTGGCGATTTGATTTCTTGAGGCAAAGAGGAGCGTTGTGCAGTTGCTTTTGGAGAGTACGTTTTCCGCCTCGCGTAGGAGGCTGGGAAAGATATAATCGCTAATATACGTAGTGAGCACAGCGATGCTTCTGGGAGCAACAGATACTGTGGAAGACGCGCTGTGGAGAATATGCGAGCCGCTGCCCTGACGCTTTTCAATGAGGCCGTCCTGCACCAGAAGGGACAGTGCCTGTCGTACGGTTTGACGGCTGACCTGGTACTCCTCTGTAAAGGCCTTCTCCGTGGGAAGAAGGTCGACTGTGGCATACTTGCCGGTCAAGATCTGCTCGCGAAGCTCTTGGGCAAGCTGTTGATACTTGGGCACCATGGCAAAACAAATCCTTTCTAAAGAGGAAATATGTTGCAATTACAAATCTATTATAGAACAAGTTGTGATGCTTGACAAGAATGACTTTGTCCAAAATATAAAAATAAGAGCAAAAAATCATACAATAATGAGAACTGCTCTTAAGATGTACTATACAATATTGCTAATTTTTGAGAGAAATAGAAAATCGTTTCGAACGATTTGTGCATTTTTGAAAGAATACAAATTGAAATTATTGCGATATAGAACAAATAATATCGCAAAAAAGTTTGTGTTATATTATAAAAATAATTAAAATTAAAACATATTAAATAAAGTAAATGTATCTATCTCATTTTAACATAAAATATGTATTGTATATTTAGACGAATATAGAATATATCACATACAATTCTTGACGAATGGGGAAAGCGAGATTATACTGTAACTGTAGCAAAGAGCATCCGCCATCCGGAGGGCGTGATGTTCAAAGTACAATCATGTGAACAAAGATAGGAGTTTTGAAACATGAAGAAATTGCTTGCTCTGCTTCTGGTCTGCGTCATGATCTTCGGTCTGGCTGCCTGCGCTGGTACGCCTGCGACCACCACCGATGACACGACCACCACCACCGACACTACCGACACCACTGATACCACCGATACCACCGACGATACCGCCGATACTACCGACGATACCACTGACGCCACCGATGACACCGCCTCCGGCGAGCTCATCAAGGTTGGCATCATCAACAACGACCCCAACGAGTCCGGCTACCGCACTGCTAATGACGCCGACATGAAGCGCGTCTTCACCGAAGAGAACGGCTACGAGGCTTCCTTCTACTACAGCCTGAAGAACGACGAGCAGATCGCTGCCGCGCAGAAGTTCATCCAGGACGAGGTTGACTATTTGCTGATCTCCGCCGCCGGCACCGCTGGCTGGGACTCTGTTCTGATGGACGCTCAGGCCGCCGGTATCCAGGTCATCCTCTTTGACCGTACCATCGACGCTGACGAGAGCCTGTATGTTGCCTCCATCGTGTCCGACATGGCCAAGGAAGGCCAGACCGCTGTTGACTGGCTGGCTTCTCAGGGTCTTGAGGAGTACAACATCATCCACATCCAGGGCGTCATGGGTTCTGCTGCCCAGGTTGGCCGTACCGGTGCCCTCGACGAGATGGTTGCTGCCAACGACAACTGGAACCTGGTGACCCAGCAGACCGCTGAGTGGAACGCTGAGACTGCCCAGCAGATCGTGCAGTCCGTCATCGACTCCGGCAAGGAATTCAACGTCATCTACGCTGAGAACGACGACATGGCCAAGGGTGCTGTGGCCGCTCTCGACAAGGCCAACATCTCCCACGGTGTGGACGGCGACGTCATCATCATGGGCTTTGACTGCAACAAGTGGGCGCTCGAAGAGCTGCTGGCTGGCAACTGGAACTACGACGGTCAGTGCAACCCCTTCCAGGCTTCCTACATCGATGAGATCATTCAGGGTCTCGAGAATGGTGAGCAGCCTGCCGAGAAGGTGATCTACCTGGAGGAGAAGGGCTTCGATGCTACCACCATCACTCAGGAGGATGTGGATACCTACGGTATCTAAGTTCATTCGGTTTCATGTGATAGGATAATCTTGCGGTACGGAATATAGGAATTCAATATATTCCTATTTCCGTACCGCATTTCCTTTTATTACAAGTAAGGAAGGAGAGAAACGTATGCAGGAAGGCGCAGTATTGGAAATGCGCGGCATCTGCAAGTATTTCCCCGGCGTGCGTGCCCTTCAGAATGTGGATTTTACCCTCCGCGAGGGTGAAATCCACGCGCTGATGGGAGAAAACGGCGCCGGAAAATCCACGCTCATCAAGGTTTTGACAGGTGTCTATGAAAAGGACAACGGTGAGATCTTCCTCAAGGGCAAAGAGGGAGCGGTGAGCATCCGTTCGCCCCAGGATGCCCAGAACGTGGGCATCAGCACCGTGTACCAGGAGATCACCCTCTGCCCCAACCTCACCGTGGCGGAGAATATGTTCATTGCCCGTACCAAGGGAAGAGGCGTCAATTGGAGAACCATGAATCGCCGTGCCGGTGAAATTCTTCGTTCCTTGGATATTCCGGTGAGTCCCACCCAGCAGCTGGGCAGCTGCTCCATCGCCGTGCAGCAGATGGTTGCCATCGCCCGGGCAGTGGACATGGAGTGCAAGGTGCTCATTCTCGACGAGCCCACCTCATCCCTGGACGATCAGGAGGTGCAAAAGCTCTTCAAACTGATGCTCGACCTCAAGAAGAAGGGTGTGGGCATCATCTTCGTCACCCACTTCCTCGAGCAGGTCTATGAGGTCTGCGACCGGATTACAGTGCTGCGGGACGGCCAGCTGGTGGGCGAGTACATCATTGAGGATCTGCCCAGAGTGCAGCTGGTCTCCAAGATGCTGGGTAAGGATCTGGACGAAATGGCCGATATCAAGAAGGATCACACCGGCGAGGTGGATATGAGCGACTCCGGCGTGGTGCTGGAGGCACATCAGCTGGCCAGCGTGGAGGGCATCAAGCCCTTTGACTTCCATATTCGCAAGGGCGAGGTCAACGGCTTTACCGGCCTTCTGGGCTCTGGCCGCAGCGAGAGTGTGCGGGCGATCTTCGGCGCTGACCGCACCACCGGCGGTACCATCAAGGTATGCGGTAAGGAAGTGAAGATTCACAAGCCGCTCGATGCCATGAAAAACGGCATTGGCTACTTGCCTGAAGACCGTAAGCGCGACGGCATCGTGGGCGATCTGTCGGTGCGGGACAATATCATCCTAGCCTTGCAGGTGATGAAGGGCTTCTTCCATCCCATCTCCCGCGCCAAGGCCGAGGAATATGCCCAGAAGTACATTGAACTTTTGGAAATTAAAACGGCGTCGTCGGATACGCCCATCAAGTCTCTTTCTGGCGGCAACCAGCAGAAGTGCATCCTGGCGCGTTGGCTCTTGACCAACCCCTCCTATCTTATTCTGGATGAGCCCACCCGTGGCATCGACATTGGCACCAAGATCGAGATTCAGAAGTTGGTCTTGCAGCTGGCCGACGAGGGGAAGAGCGTGACATTCATCTCCTCGGAGATCGACGAGATGCTGCGCACCTGCTCGCGGCTCATCGTCATGCGTGACCGGAAGATCGTCGGCGAGCTCACCGGCGCGGATTTGACCCAGGCCAAGGTTATGGCCACCATCGCTGGAGGTGAAAGCGCATCATGACATCTGAAAGATTAAAATCCCGTGAGCCGAACAAGCTCCGCGCGCTGCTCCGGCGGCAGATATTCATTCCCATCGCGGCGCTTTTGGTTTTGATTGTCGTCAATCTGATTGCAGATCCCGCGTTCTTTGCCGTGAAGCTGGATCAAAACAGCGCCGGCAACCCGGTGCTCTCCGGCAACCTCATCACCATTCTCGATAACGCCTCGGAGCTTGCCATTCTGGCCATCGGCATGACGCTGGTGACCGCGGCCTCCGGCGGCCAGGACATCAGCGTGGGCGCTACCATCGCCATTGCGGGCAGCGTGATGCTTCGGGTGCTCTGCGGCACCGAGGCTCGGCCTGAAACCATGCAGGCGCCCATTATCGTGGCCTTCCTGGTGTGCTGCGTGGCGTCCATGCTCTTCGGCGCCTTCAACGGCACGCTGGTTGCCTACTTCAAGATCCAGCCCATGGTGGCGACCCTGATTCTTTACACCGCCGGCCGCTCCATCGCCGCGTGGATCAACAACAACGCCCTGCCCATCATCAGCGACCCGGTCTTTGGCTACGCGGGCAACTTCATCCCCGGCATTCCGGTGCCCACGCCCATTTTCATCGCCATCGCCTGCATGGTGGTTATTGCCCTGGTGCTGAAATTCACGACCCTGGGGCTCTACACCCAGTCGGTGGGCATCAACCCCA
>DVGD01000075.1 GCA_018712905.1 Candidatus Avoscillospira stercoripullorum
GGCCTTTATGGCCGCCCGTACCGCAGTACGTTCGGCGGAAATCTCGCGGGCATCGCAATTGCCCCACGGGCGGGGATAAACCCCGCCCCTACGACAATGCCTGGGGCTACCATCCGTCAATCCACCTCAAATGGAGGTTACTATGTCAAAAGATTACAACCCCGAGGATCTCCGATTTCCAGACCAGACCATCGTGAAAACCGAGCTGGTGGAGGAGATGGAGAACTCCTACATCGACTATGCCATGTCGGTCATCGTCGGCCGGGCGCTGCCCGACGTCCGCGACGGCCTCAAGCCCGTCCACCGGCGCATCCTCTACGCCATGTATGAAGACGGCCTCACCCAGGACAAGCCCTACCGCAAGTGCGCCACCGCCGTGGGCGACGTCTTGGGTCGGTACCATCCCCATGGCGACGCCTCGGTCTATGACGCCCTGGTGCGCCTTGCCCAGGACTTTTCCATGCGCTATCCCCTCATCGACGGCCACGGCAACTTCGGCTCCGTGGACGGCGACCCCCCGGCAGCCTACCGCTACACCGAAGCCCGCATGGCCAAGATGGCCAACGAGATGCTTCGCGAGATCGAGAAGGACACCGTGGACTGGGATCCCAACTTCGACGAGACCCGCAAGGAGCCCCGCGTCCTCCCCAGCCGCTTCCCCAATCTCCTGGTGAACGGCTCGTCGGGCATCGCCGTGGGCATGGCCACCAACATCCCGCCCCACAACCTCAAAGAGGTCATTGACGCCGCCGTCCTGGTGCTGGACGACCCGGAGTGCACCCTCTCGGATCTCATGGAGTGCATCCACGGCCCCGACTTTCCCACCAAGGGCATCATCATGGGCAGAAGCGGCATCCGCGCCGCCTACGCAACCGGCCGCGGCCGCCTGACTCTCCGTGCCCGCACGGAGCTGGAGGAATTCGGCCAGAACCGCACCCGTATTCTCGTCACCGAGCTTCCCTACCAGGTCAATAAGAAGGTCTTAATCGAGACCATCGCCGACCAGGTGCACGACAAGCGCCTGGAGGGCATCTCCGGCCTGCGGGACGAGAGTGACCGCAAGGGCATGCGCATTGTCATCGAGCTCAAAAAGGACGCCAATCCCCAGGTGGTCTTAAACCGTCTCTTCAGCCAGACCCAGCTCCAGACTACCTTCGCCATCAATATGCTGGCCCTGGTCAATAACCAGCGCCAGCCCAGGATTTTGAGCCTCCGCCACATCCTCGATGAATACCTCGTCTTCCAGGAGGAGGTCATCGTCCGCCGGACGCGGTTCGACCTCAAGAAAGCCCAGGAGCGGGCCCACCTTCTCGAGGGTCTTCTCATCGCCCAGGACAACATCGACGAGGTCATCCGCATCATCCGCTCGTCTTACGACGAGGCCAAGGATAACCTGATGGCACGCTTCGGCCTCTCCGACGTCCAGGCCCAGGCCATTTTGGACATGCAGCTCAAGCGTCTCCAGGGTCTTGAAAAGGAGAAGCTCCAGGCGGAGTACGACGAGCTGGAGAAGAAGATCGCCTATTATCAGGAGATCCTGGCCGACGAAAATAAGGTCAAGGCCGTTCTCAAGGACGAGCTTCTGGAGATCCGGGAGAAATACGGCGACGACCGCCTCACCGAGATCCAGGACGTGGAGGACGAAATCGACATCGAAGACCTCATCGAGGAGGAGGCGTGCTGCTACACCCTCTCGAGCCTGGGCTACATCAAGCGCCTGCCCACGTCCACCTACCGCGCCCAGAAGCGCGGCGGCCGCGGCGTCACCGCCCAGACCCTGAAGGAGGAGGACTATGTGAAGCGGCTCTTCGTTGCCTCCACCCACGACTATCTCCTCTTCTTCTCCAATACGGGCAAGGTGCACCGCCGCAAGGGCTACCGCATCCCCGAGGCAGGCCGCACCGCCCGGGGTACGGCTATTGTCAACGTCCTGCCCCTGGAGCCCGGCGAGACCATCACCGCCATGCTCCCCACCAAGGACATGGAGGAGGGCTACCTCATGATGGTCACCCGCATGGGCACCGTCAAGCGCTTGGAGCTATCCTCCCTCAATACCAACCGCAAGGCCGGCATCCGCGCCATCAGCCTGGACGAGGGCGACGAGCTCATCGCCGTCTTCCGCACCACGGGTTCTGACCGGGTGGTCTTGGCCACGGAGCAGGGCATGTCCATCCTCTTTGCCGAGGAGGACGTGCGTCCCATGGGTCGTGACGCCGCCGGCGTCCGGGGTATCCGCCTGGACGAGGGCGACCGGGTCATCGGCGCCGTGGTGGTGGAGGAGGGGAAGGATCTTCTCACCGTCACCCGCAACGGCTTCGGCAAGCGCACGCCCTTCAGCGCGTACCTGCGCGACGGCGAGCCCCAGAGCCGCGGCGGCAAGGGTCTCAAGAATAACACCATCAACGAAAAGACAGGCCGCGTGGCGGGCATCCTGGCCGTGAGCGACAGCGACGACGTGATGCTCATTGAAAGTAGCGGCGTCATCATCCGCATGGCGGCCTCGGAGATCAATACCTATGGCCGCGGCGCCCAGGGCGTCATCCTGATGCGGGTGGAGGAAGGCGAGCGGGTCATTGCCCTCCAGAGCGCCGAGCAGGAAGAGGCCGAGGAATGAAGACCGTCACCGTCTATACCGACGGCGCCTGTTCGGGAAACCCCGGCCCCGGCGGCTGGGCGGCCATCCTAAAGTATGGAAGCGCCGAAAAGGTCTTGAGCGGCGGCGCAGCGGAGACCACCAACAACCGCATGGAGCTACTGGGAGTGATCTCGGCGCTGGAGGCATTAAAGGAGCCCTGCCGGGTGGAGCTGTACTCAGACTCCAAGTATGTCATCGACGCTTTGGAAAAGCGCTGGGTCTGGGGCTGGCAGAAGCGCGGCTGGATCAAGTCGGATAAAAAGCCGGCACTAAACCGCGACCTCTGGGAGAGGCTCCTTCCCTTGGTGGAGAAGCACGAAATGGTGTATCATTGGATCAAAGGCCACGCGGAAACCGAGGAAAATAACCGCTGCGATGAGCTGGCCGTGGCCGAGAGCAGAAAATATCGATAAAACAAAAGGCTCCCCTGTGAAGGGGAGCTGGCATGGCGCCTTGAGCCATGACTGAGGGGTTGTAAGCTGGCGGTGACCGGAAGTTCTGATCCCCTCCGTCAGGCCTATGGCCTGCCACCTCCCCTTGGTCACCAAGGGGAGGCTTAATCCTACGCACCGCACCTGTAGGGGCGGATTATATATCCGCCCGTCGGCCTATGGCCGCTTGCGCGGCACGGGTCGCGCCGTAAATTCGCACCGCACCCGTAGGGGCGGATTAAATATCCGCCCGTTCCTGCAATTTTGCAGGTGCCTTCCCGGGCGCATATACAATGCGCCCCTACACCCACGCTCCCGAATTTGCCGCAGGGGCGACTTACATGGCCGCCCGCGCACCCCACAATGTATAGTGTTCTCTGCTGCCAAACACCACCAATTATGGACTTAGAAAAAAACCTGAAAAAATCAGAAAAAAGGTGTTGACAAAGGGCAAAATAGCTGGTATCATATGCAAGCACTCTTCGAGAGGGCAGCAATCAAGGCCAGGCGGTCGAAA